>DNYQ01000081.1:0-1575 GCA_003506745.1 Syntrophaceae bacterium | reverse complement strand
AAAATCAATAAGGAGGTGTTCATGAAGGATGAAATTCAGCAAGAGCGAATCAGGGCAGTACAGCGTTTTCTCAACAACGAAAAGCCGGAATCAATCTGCGCTTCACTCGGTCGTTCGAAAGCGTGGCTGTACAAGTGGGTTGAGCGCCACATTGCGGATGACAACTCTTGGAGCGAAAGCCAGTCAAAGCGACCTCTCAGGGTTACCTCCCGTACACCGAAGGAGATCGAAGAGATCGTTAAGATGGTGCGTCTCAATCTTTACAATCGTGATCTGTTCTGCGGCGCCCAGGCCATTCTCTGGGAGATAGAAGAACTTGAGATCAGGCCGTTACCCTCACTTCGCACCATCAACCGCATTCTCAGCCGAAATGACCTTACTCACCGTCGCACCGGCAGATACGAGGCCAAAGGAACGCCATACCCGAAGCTTCCATCATTGTTTCCCAACCAGACCCACCAGGCAGACTTTGTCGGTCCTTGTTACCTGAAAGGGCCGATACGTTTCTACGGTCTCAACGCAGTAGATATAGCAACTGCCCGTTGTGGTCTGTATACCGCTCCTTCCAAATCCGGACAAAGCATCCTGGCTGGTTTTTGGGATATATGGAAGCGATTGGGAATGCCGGTCAACATCCAGGTGGACAACGCAAAGTCCTTCTTTGGAAGTCCGACACACCCCAGAGGTATGGGGCCTCTCATTAGGCTCTGCCTTCATTATGGCGTGGAACCCTGGTTCATTCCCATGTCCGAGCCATGGCGTAACGGCGTGATAGAAAAGTTCAACGACCATTACCAGCAGAAGTTTCTTGGAAAGGTTATCATGACGACGCAAAACGATCTGGCAACCGGAGCGCTTGAATTTGAGCAACGGCACAACAGCAGCTATCGCTACAGCAAGCTGGGCGGCAAAACACCACTGAAAGCGCTTGCTGCTGTTAAAATAAAGTTGAGATTCCCTAAGCAGGAAGAAGCACCGCACCATCGGTTGAAGAAACCGGAAATTGGACGCTATCACATCGTACGCCTCATCCGAAGTAACATGAAGCTCGATATTTTCGGCGAACTTTTTCCTGTTGCGCCTGAATTGGCCCATGAATATGTAGTGGCTACGATCGATGTCAAAGAGCAAAAAATAAAGCTTTTCTGGGACAAAACCCAGGTTGATGAGTTCAATTACAAGTTACGTTAAACATATGAGTGTCCACGATGTCCTGGCACGAAAATCAGTCCACGATGTTGTGGCACTCATCACTTAATTACTTAAAACTTAAGTCCCATCTTTACCACTTAAAAGCGTAAGGTACTGTAATAACTCATTATGTTATTTTTTTCTTAGACTTAATTTCTCCTGAGTAAACCCCNNCTGTGAACCGCTCAAAGTTTACAGCACAGGAGGCAAAACGTGGAAGATGTAAAGTGTCATCACCGATTTAATTCCCGTGCAGTTGCAACGGGATAAAAGGGAGCCATTGCCACCGTTTTATTTATTACCTTAATAATGGATATATTCATAATATCCTTATAATTCATTTAGTTGCGTATTATTCTTATATATGCTTATCCAGTTGGCTCC
>DNYQ01000179.1 GCA_003506745.1 Syntrophaceae bacterium | reverse complement strand
ACCGCTAAATATACTTCACGCCACAAAAAGGAAGTTTTTATCAATTCAATTATCAATTATCAATTCAATTATCAATTTCAAACGGGGGGATATTTAGATGTTAAAAAATCTCAGCGTGAAAAAAAAGTTAGGTCTCTTAGGCGTAATATTTATAGTTGGTATGTGCCTGTTGTTTTTCTTAAGCATTTTGGGGATGAATTTGTTATCGTCAATGAGGGCTTGCGTTGGAGGTGAGAGTCTTTGGTCAAAAGGGCAGAAAGATAGCGTTTATTATTTAAAAACATATATCTCATATCATAATGAAACCCATTATCAAAAGTATTTGCAAAAGGTCAACCTCCTCATGGGCATTCAAAAAAGCCGGATAGAGTTAATAAAGGAGAGAGGTTTCAATCCAGATATTGTCTATCAAGGGTTTACATCTGCTAAAATTCGGTCGGAGGATATTGGGGGAATGATATCTCTGATTAGAAATTTTAGGGGAAAGGTAAGCTATATTGATGAAATTTTAGATGTCTGGGCAAAGGGCGATAAGCGTTTTGAGGAAATTGTCAGATTAGCTGGTGAGGTTCATCAGGATATACAGACAGGTAAGCTTTTACCGGAAAAGGCGTTACAGATATCTTCTCAGATGGATAATATTAATAATGAATTACTGGAGCTTGAAAATAAATTTTCGGATATTCTGGGAGAGGCTTCCAGAGGGTTAGCAAGTTTACTATTTAAAGTTACGCTGGGGATAAGTATATTGTTTGTAGTAACAGAGATGACGATCTTCTTCCTTATTGCAAGAAACCTTGTTGTAGGAATTGACAAGCTCCGCGTTGCCACAATGAGAGTTGCACAAGGTGATCTCGCGGCTCGTACCGGATTAGACCACAAAGAAGGCGAACTGGGTCAACTCGCACATGCCTTTGACGAGACGGCAGAAACCTTGGAGCATAACAAAACCCAACAAAAACAAGCCGAGGAGGCGTTACGTCGGGCCAAAAAAGCGGCGGAGAGCCTGAACGAACATTTAGAAAAGCAGACCGTATTTGCCACGAAGATGGCGGCCCAGGCGGAATGGGCCAATGCCGCCAAGAGCGAGTTCCTGGCCAACATGAGCCACGAGATCCGCACGCCCATGAACGGGGTCATCGGCATGATCGGGCTCTTGCTGGATACGGATTTGAACGATGAACAGCGGCGCTATGCCGGGATCGTGCGCGCCAGCGGCGAATCGCTGCTCGGCTTGATCAACGACATCCTCGACTTCTCCAAGATGGAAGCGAAGAAGCTGGATCTGGAGACGCTGGACTTCGACCTGTCGAGCCTGCTGGACGACTTCGCCGCTACGCTGGCCCTGCGGGCTCATGAGAAGGGTCTCGAGATGCTCTGCACCGCCGATTCCGCGGTCCCCACGCTACTGCGCGGCGACCCGGGCCGCCTGCGCCAGATTCTCACCAACATGACGGGCAACGCTATCAAGTTTACCCCTGCCGGCGAGGTGGCGGTCCGCGTCTCGCTGATGGAAGAGACGGAAAACGATGTCGTGCTGCGCTTCTCGGTGCGCGACACGGGCATCGGCATCCCCGAAGACAAGCTCAGCCAGCTCTTCGACAAGTTCACTCAGGTGGACGCCTCCACCACGCGGAAATACGGAGGCACCGGCTTGGGCCTGGCCATTTCCAAACAACTGGCCGAACTGATGGGAGGTGAAATCGGGGTCGAAAGCAAAGAGGGCAAAGGCTCGGAGTTATGGTTCACCGCGCGCTTGGGCAAACAGGCTGCGGGGGTGTCGGCAGAAAGGCTTCCACCTGCCAACTTGCGCGGCGTGCGTGTGCTGATCGTAGACGATAACCTCACCAACCGCGGAATCCTGACCACCCGCCTGGCCTGCTGGGGCATGCGCCCGTCGGAGGCGCCGGACGGCCCCGGTGCGCTCCATGCCCTCTACCGGGCACTGGACGAGCACGACCCCTTCCGCATCGCCGTGATTGACATGCAGATGCCGGGCATGGACGGCGAGACCTTGGGCCGCATCATAAAAGCGGACGCGCGCTCGGCCGACACCCGGATGGTGATGCTGACCTCCCTGGGGATGCGGGGCGACGCCAGTCGCTTCAAGGAGATCGGGTTCGCGGCCTATGCCACCAAGCCGATACGGCACGAGGAACTCAGGGCCGTTTTGTCGCTAGCGCTGACGGAACGGGCCGGGGCGGAGCCCACGCCGCCTATTGTTACCCGTCACACGGCCCGCGAGACGCTGAACCGGTTCGAAGGCCGCAAGGCGCGCATCCTGCTGGCCGAGGACAACATCACCAACCAGCAGGTGGCCTTGGGTATTTTGAAGAAACTCGGTTTGTCTGCCGACGCTGTGGCCGACGGTGTCGAGGCGCTCAAAGCCCTCGAGATTATCTCCTACGACCTGGTGCTGATGGACGTGCAGATGCCGGTCATGAATGGGTTGGAAGCCACCGCCCAAATCCGCAATCCGCAGTCCGCAATCCGCAATCACCGGATTCCCATCATCGCCATGACGGCTCACGCCATGCAGGGCGACCGTGAGAGATGCCTGGAAGCCGGGATGAACGACTATGTGACCAAGCCGGTGTCGCCCCATGCCCTGGCCGACGCCCTGGGGAAGTGGCTCCCGAAGGAAACGGCAGCTACAACAAAACAAGCGCCGGGGGCGCCCAAAGAGACTGCTTCTGTTTCCGATCCTGAACAGAAGGCGCCGGTGTTCGACAAGGCGGGCATGATGGCCCGGCTGATGGATGACGAGGATCTGGCGCGCACGATTGCCGAAGGCTTTCTGGCGGACCTCCCGCGGCAGATCGAGGAGCTGCGGGGATATCTGGAGGCCGGGAACGCCCCGGGCGCCGAGCGGCAGGCTCATACGATCAAGGGCGCGTCGGCCAACGTCGGCGGCGAGTCCCTACGCGCGGTGGCTTTCGAGATGGAGAAAGCAGCCAAGGCCGGAGATCTGGACACCGTCAATGCACGCATGGCCGAGTTGGAAACAGAATTCGACCGGTTGAGGCAAGCGATGCAGAATGAACTGTAACAACTACGAAAGGCGCAAAATACGCGAAATGATATGTGTTTCGTAGTTAAAAAAAGGAGAATTCCATGCGCATCCTGATCGCCGAGGACGATTTCACGTCCCGCGCCGTGCTGGCGGGCGTGTTGAAGAAGAGTGGGCATGACGTGGTGGAGACCGTCAATGGCGCCGCGGCGTGGGATGCGCTGCAGCAGCCCGACGCACCCCGGCTGGTGATTCTCGACTGGATGATGCCGGAAATGGACGGGCTGGAGGTCGTGCGCCTGGTCCGCGCCCTGCAAACCGACCAGCCGCCCTATATCATTATGCTGACCGCCAGGGGCGAAAAAGCCGACATCATCACCGGGCTGGACGCTGGGGCCAACGACTACTTGGCCAAGCCCTTCGATCCCGGCGAATTCCACGCCCGGGTCGAGGTTGGCCGGCGAATGGTGGAATTGCAGGCGGAGCTGCTTGCGGCCAAAAACGCCTTGGCCCACGAGGCCATGCACGATCCGTTGACTGGGGTTCAGAATCGACGCGCCATCTTTGACGCATTGCGCAAAGAGTTGGTTCGCGCTGAGCGGGCAAAATTAAATTTGAGCATCGGATTATGCGACATCGATCATTTCAAACAGGTCAACGACAGATACGGGCACCAGGTGGGAGACGAGGTATTGTGCGCTTTTGCCCGTACAATCCAGGACAACATGCGGGGGTATGACCTCGTTGGCCGTTATGGTGGAGAAGAATTTTTGGTGGTTGTACCCGATTCCACTGAATTGGCCGATGAAGGGATTTACGAACGGCTGCGGGCCGAAATTGCCGGACTCCGGATGGCCACCAGGGCTGGTGAAGTTTGTATCACGGTGAGTATCGGAGTTGCCGGCGCAGGCGATGGAACTACAGTGGACGCAATGGTTGAGGCGGCCGATGCCGCTCTTTATCGGGCGAAGGAAGCGGGACGCAATCGGGTTTGTTATGCGTCAAAATGAATGGTGTCAACTCTTCTACTATGAATTTCAAGGATGCATGCGACGACGGCTTGTCAGGTGAAGTATGAATGTGACCCCATTTTCCCCATTGTTGATTTTTGCCTTAATTCTGGTGGCTACTTAGGGCTCTATATCATAATTACGGTTACGTGAAATGACCTTGATTCCTGACAAAATATATTGCATAAATGCAGCCAAGGAGGTTGCATATGCCAAGAGAAAGCCCATACGGAATAGTTCTTACGGAACAAGAGCGGGAAGAACTAACCAAGCGCGCAAACAAATATACGCTACCGTATTTTTCAGTTTCGCGTGCCAAGATGATTCTCCTTGCCGCCCAGGGGCTCAGCAATGATGAAATTGCAAATCGACTTGATACGCCCCGTAAAGTTGTCAGCATGTGGCGAAAACGTTTCTTTGAAGAACGCCTCCCTGGGCTTGAGGAACGACCCCGTCATGGACGTCCCTCGATTTTCCCCCCCGGAGATCGTCGTTCAGGTTAAAGCGCTGGCCTGTGAACTGCCCGCGATTCATCAAGTACCGCTTTCTCGATGGCGTGTTGCCGATCTGGGCAGAGAGGTTCGAGGATCGGGACTTGCAGCCACGATCAGTGACAGCACCATCTGGAGATGGCTTTATGAGGATGCCATTCGTCCTTGGCGGTATCGCTCCTGGATTTTCCCCCGTGATCCTCAATTTGCTGAGAAAGCCGGGAGAATCCTCGATCTCTATGAAAGGGTATGGGATGGGCATGTCCTTCGGGATGATGAGTTTGTTCTGTCCGCCGACGAGAAAACCAGCATTCAGGCACGCCGCCGTCGTCATGCCACCGATCCGGTCCGGCCGGGTTTGCCGATGAAAGTGGAACTATGGCATTCTTAAGCGGATAACCGGACCAGGACCCAACAGAATGAGTCCCAAAACCATAAAACACCCGTCCGTGTCATCAGCGATTTAATTCCCGTGCAGTTGCAACGGGATAAAAGGGAGCCATTGCCACCGTTTTATTTATTACTTTAATGATGGATATATTCATAATATCCTTATAATTCATTTAGTTGCGTATTATTCTTATAATTCAAGATTGATGAACTCGTAGTTGCGGCC
>DNYQ01000004.1:1268-3924 GCA_003506745.1 Syntrophaceae bacterium | reverse complement strand
GCCGCGATGCCCGGCTTGTCCGGTATATGTACAACCGTAATTTTCGCCTGATCACGGTCATAGGTAATTCCTGAGAGCACTTCTCTTTCCATATCTTTATCCTCCTTGGTTACAAGTGTTCCGCCTTCATCGGAAAAGGTTGATTTGACATAAACAGGCACATTATATTTTTTGGCCATTTCCACGGAGCGGGGCTGCAGCACTTTCGCTCCGGTCATGGCCATTTCCAGCATTTCATCGTAGGAAATTTTGTCGAGCCGTCTGGCTTTGGCGCAGATGTTGGGATCGGTCGTATAAACGCCGTCCACATCCGTAAAGATATCGCACCGGTCGGCCTTGAGCGCCGCCGCCAGCGCAACCGCGCTGGTGTCGGAACCACCCCGGCCCAGCGTGGTGATATTGTTTTCTTCATCCACGCCCTGAAATCCGGCCACGACGACAATCGTGCCTTTTTTCAATTCTTTTTCAAGGACGTCCGTATCAATCGTGGATATCCTTGCTTTCTGATAAGCCTGATCCGTCAATATCCGGACCTGAAATCCCAGAAAAGAGCGGGAACGGTACCCCATGGAATTCAACACAATGGACAGCAGCGAAATCGTGACCTGCTCCCCCGTGGAAATCAGGGAATCGTATTCTCTTTCATCGGGTGTTTCGGCGGCGCTGTGCGCCAGATCGATCAGCCGGTTTGTTTCTCCCGCCATCGCGGAAAGGACGACGACAACGTCATGTCCGGCCTTCTTCTCCCGGATGGCTTTGATCGCCACATTTTTAATTTTTTCAACGTTCGCCACCGATGTTCCGCCGAATTTCTGAACAACCAATCCCATATTTTAAACCTCCCTCTTGATATCCCTCAACAAGTCGCAAACCCTTTTGCGCGGTCCGCTGATCCTGATGGTCCTTTTGTTTTCATCTCTGTAGGTAAAATGAATCGATACGGCATCCGGCGGCAGGGCTCCGGCGATTTTTTCCGCCCATTCGATGGCGACCACGCCTTTTCCCGATACGTATTCATCATAGCCCAAATCATCCAGCTCGCCAATCTGATTCAAGCGATAAACATCAAAATGATAAAGCCGCAGCCGTCCCGGATACTCATTCACCAGCGTAAAGGTCGGACTGGTAATCATATAATCTTCGCCGACCCCCAAACCCCGCGCCAGTCCACCGGTAAAGCAGGTTTTTCCCGCCCCCAGTTCGCCGGACAGCGCAAAAACATCACCCTCCCCGGCTTGTTGCCCGACGGCAAAACCTGCCGCAAAGGTTTGTTCGGCGCTTTCGGATTCTATTTCAACAAGAGCCTTTTCATTATCCATGTTCTATCCGCAAATTTATCATTTAAAAATCATTTTTCCAGTAAAACCATCGCGGATGCGTAATTTTTTGTGTGGGTCATGCTCAGATGAATTTTTTCAATTCCGGCTTTTTCAAGAAATTCCCTTGCGCCTCCCGATAAACGGATAGACGGCTTGCCGCTCTCTTCGCTGACAACTTCGATTTCCAGCAACTTCACTCCCCTGCCCAGGCCTGTGCCGATGGCCTTTAAAAAGGATTCCTTGGCGGCAAACCTCGCCCCGTAATGAAGGGATGACTGGCCATGACGGCCGCAATAAGCGATTTCGCCTGCGGAAAAGACCCGGGATAGGAATTTTTCGCCCCATTTTTGAAGCATTTTCTCCATGCGGGCGTTTTCCACCAGATCGATGCCGATTCCGTATATCATGGATTTCCTCTATGCGTGAACAATCGCATCCGTCATGGCCGCAACTTTTTTCATGGCGGCAACATCATGGACGCGAACAATATGGCAGCCGTTCATGATGGCGGCGGCGACGGTGGCGGCCGTTCCTTCCATTCTTTGAACCGGCTCCCCTCCCGTAATTTTACCGATAAAAGCTTTGCGCGACGTTCCGGCAAGCACCGGCAGACCTAGAACTTTCAACTCCTCTAATTTATTAATTATTTTACAATTGTCCTCATAGGTTTTGCCGAATCCGATTCCCGGATCGGCTACCATCTGATTACGGCCGATGCCCGCGGTGACGGCTTTTTGCAAGGCATTCCGGAGATAAGCAATGATTTCTCCCATTAAATCGTCATAGACCAGATTACCGGTCTGCATATTCTCCGGCTTTCCCCGCCGGTGCATCAGGATCAGCGCCGCCGAAGCTTCTCTGACAACGGAAGTCATTTTGTTGTCGTCTGATAATGCACTGATATCATTGATGATTTCAGCTCCAGCCGCAAGTGTTTTCCGGGCAACGGTTGACTTTGTCGTATCCACGGATATGGGAATCGACAATTTTCCGGCCAGACTCTCCACAACGGGAACAACCCGGGCGATTTCCCGGCGCGTGGCAACGGATTGTGATCCGGGCCTGGTTGATTCTCCGCCGATGTCGATCATGTCGGCGCCTTCATCCGCCATCTGCAGGCCCCGCTCAACGGCCTTTTGCCGATCAAGATAAAGATTGCCGTCGGAAAAGGAATCCGGCGTAACGTTTAAAACGCCCATGATCAATGTTCTTTCGCCCAGGACGATCTCCCGCCGCGCTGTCTTCAGAATATAGCGATCCTGCGACATCCGCTCGAGCAACACCGGAAGATCCCGGGAGATTGAATCCAATCCGAATGGCTGCTTTTCAATTTTCGC
>DNYQ01000004.1:0-1226 GCA_003506745.1 Syntrophaceae bacterium | reverse complement strand
CCGATTTTCTGGAATATTTCAATCGCTTCGTTAAAATTGTTTATTTTAACCAATTTCAAAATTCATCACCATTTTCAGTGATGGAAAGATAAGGTTTATTACGAATACGTCTGCGCCGCCGGTTGGACAGGCAGAGCGCTGCCGATGATCTCGTCGATTTCCGGCGCGTTTAACACTTCTTTTTCCAGAAGCTCCGTGGAAATTTTATGCAGAATTTCAATATGTTCATTTAAAAGCGACAGGGCTTTATCGTAGTTTCTTTTCACGATAGTCACAACTTCCGCATCGATGTTTTTCGCCGTGTCCTCGCTGTAGTCCTTGTGCGTGGCAAATTCGCGCCCCAGGAAAATCTGTTCTTCCTTTTTCCCGTAACTCAGCGGTCCCATTTTTTCACTCATGCCCCATTCACAAACCATTTTCCGGGCCAGGCTGGTGGCCCGTTCAATATCGTTGCCGGCGCCGGTGGTGTAGTCTTTCAGCACAATCTCTTCCGCGGCCCGTCCACCCAGCAGGATGGCGATGTTATTTTCCAGATACTGGCTGGGATACGTATGCTTCTCGTCAACCGGCAGCTGCTGCGTCAACCCCAGCGCCCGGCCGCGCGGAATAATGGTAACTTTGTGGATCGGATCGGTTCCGGGAATCAGACGGGCCACCAGCGTGTGACCGGCTTCATGATAGGCCGTGTTGCGTTTTTCCTGGTCGCTGATGACCATGCTTTTTCTTTCCGTGCCCATCAGAATCTTGTCTTTGGCAAATTCAAAATCCGCCATATTGACTTTTTCTTTATTCAGCCGGGCGGCGTTCAGCACGCCCTCATTCACCAGATTCTCGATATCGGCGCCGGATGCGCCGGGCGTTCCCCGGGCCAGTATGGCGTAATCCACATCATCCGCCACGGGAATCTTGCGGGCATGGACTTCAAATATTTTTTCCCGTCCCTTCACGTCCGGCAGAGGAACAACCACCTGCCGGTCAAAACGCCCCGGCCGCAGAAGCGCCGGATCCAGAACATCGGGACGGTTGGTCGCCGAAACCAGAATCACGCCTTCATTGGACTCGAAGCCGTCCATTTCCACCAGCAACTGATTTAAGGTTTGCTCCCGCTCATCGTGTCCGCCGCCCAAACCCGCGCCGCGGTGACGCCCCACAGCGTCAATTTCATCGATAAAAATGATGCAGGGCGCGTTTTTCTTGGCCTGGCCGAACAAATCCCGCACGCGGGA
>DNYQ01000191.1:2777-5483 GCA_003506745.1 Syntrophaceae bacterium | reverse complement strand
ATACGCATGGAAGAGGTAGTTGTCACGGCTACAAAAATTCCGGAGAAGCGAAAAGACGTTCCCAATGCCGTTATTATCAAAAATAAAAAGGATATTCAGGCGTCCGGGGCTAAAAGTATCGGGGAATTACTGGCGAATGAACCGGGTATAGACTGGCAGACCTACGGCAATTACGGCGGGGCCTCCCAGGAGATCCATATCCGCGGGATGCGGGGCAATGCAACCCAAGTGCTGGTCAACGGCGTCAATGTCGGTTCCCCATCATTAGGCGTTGCGGATGTCGGAAAGATTCCCATCGACAGCATTGAGCGGATTGAAATAGTCAAAGGTTCCGGTTCACTTCTTTACGGATCAGGGGCAATGGCTGGAACAGTCAATATCATTACTAAGGAACCTAAAAAGGATAAAATGGATCTGAAGATTGGCGCCGGTTATGGTACACAAAATACATATCGAATAGCTGCGGAAAACGGGATGTTTGTCGTCGGCGATTTTGGATATTATCTGACGGCTGGCCGAACCGAAACGGACGGTTTTAGGGATAACAGTTGGCTTCGGCAAAACGATGTGTCCCTGAAGCTGATTCTGGACAAGAAAGAAACACTAAACATCAGTCTTTACGGTGATTATATTGACAGAAATTATGGTGCGCCGGGTGTTAAACCACCTGCAGGCACAAAGGATTATTATATCGGCGGTGAAAAGTTTTACAATAGTGAGTCGGCAACTCTGCTGGATCACAGTGGTGATAAAGACGGGCATATTGTCTTTAATGTCAAGGGCAAGCCAATAAAATGGTTCGGTTATGATCTCAAAGGCTACTATACGAAAATGGATAATTACAACTATGCGCGTTACGCATTCGATGGCACCGGAGCAGAAAACTGGGTAAAAAATGATGTACTGGGAACAGATGGGCATGTGGACATTTATCCTTTTGAGGGGGCCAAAATATTGCTGGGTGGCGAATACAAGGACTTTAACTGGAAGAATCATAGTTATGGTTTAAACACAGCGGGTATCCGCGATGGTTCCGATTCGACGGCAGAGGCTCATGTTTATACACAGGGCTATTTTACAGAGGCTGAATACAGGCCGTTTAAATACGGGAAGGCCTTAGCTGGTTTTCGGCATGAAATACATTCGGCCTTCGGCTCAGAAAACCTGCCCCTCTTCGGTATCGTCATTAATCCGTTTGAAACAACAGCATTGAAGATCAGTCACGGAAAGCACTTTCTGGCGCCCACGCTTAACGATCTCTATTGGCCGGCTGATCCTTATACCAAAGGGAACCCCGATTTAGAGCCTGAAAAGGGCTGGCACACGGAGGTTACGCTCGAACAGTCATTGTTTAAAGACAAATTATTTATAACGATATCTTATTTTCACTGGAATGTAGATAATAAAATCCAGTGGGAACCGGATTCTCTGGGCGTCTGGAGTCCCATCAATCTGGCCGGCTACAAGGCGGATGGTCTCGAAGCGGGCATAAACCTGGGTCCCTTTTACGACTTTTCGCTGGCTCTGGGATACACTTACACAAATGCGGAAGAAGAGAACCGGGAATATACAAAACAGGATTATGGTTGGCCGCCATTTTTCCCGCCGGATTTCCAGTACAATATGGTCAAACGGCGAGCGACCATGACACCGGAGCACCGGTTCAAAGGTGACCTCACATACAAAACCAAGTTCGGGCTCACCGCGACGGCAACGGCGCGATACGTGAGCGACCAGGTTGTTTACAATACGGAGTTCACCACTTATCCCGACACAAAAACAGTAACATATATTCTTGGTTCCTATTGGACGGCGGATTTGAAGATAGAACAGCGTCTTTACAAAAATTGGATTCTGTCACTGTCAGCAAAGAACCTTTTTGATCAGGAATACGATACTCATCTGCAATCTTTTACCGATCAAACGACATTCAAAAGCACGATGTGCGGGTATCCGGGGGCTGGAAGATCATTTTTCGGCAGTGTATCTTATGAATTTTAATCCCGCAGTTGCGGGACGAGCGTCAATTCTCCGCAGCTTGCTACGATATCATGACGTTCATTTCATACCTCCACAGCTTGTTGCGAGGTGGTTGATTGATCTCGCAAGAAATATTTTTTTGATCTTTCTGTTATCTGGTTTTCTTGCGGTCTCTTGTGTGGAAATATCTTTCGCCCGCGCAGTGACCGATGAGATAGGACGCCGGGTGAATGTTGTCTCTGCGCCCCAACGGATTGTTTCCCTTGCGCCCGGCATCACGGAAACGCTTTATGCGCTGGGGCTTGACGATAAAATCGCTGGTGTCACCACTTTTTGTGACTGGCCGGCGGCGGCGCTCGCAAAACCGCGCATCGGCGGTTTCACCAATCCTTCGATAGAAAAGATTATTGCCCTGAAGCCGGATTTAATTCTGGCCACGGCTGACGGCAATCGGAAAGACACCGTGCAGCAATTGGAAAGACTCGGTTTGCCCGTTTATGTAACAAACCCACTGGATACCCGGGGTGTTCTGAAAAGCATCTTACATATCGGTGAGATAACCCATCGGAAAAAGGAGGCGCAAAGACTGGTTGAGAAACTGCAGAAGAGATTGGACGCGATCACGGCGCAAGTCGGCAAAAAAAGAAAGCCGCGCGTTTTTTTTCAGCTCGGCTTAGAGCCTGTTATTACGGCCGGCCGGGGAACGTTAATTCATGAAGTGATCGA
>DNYQ01000191.1:0-2731 GCA_003506745.1 Syntrophaceae bacterium | reverse complement strand
GATGCGAACCTGATTAACCGGGCATCCCCGCGTATTGTCGATGCCGTCGAAATTCTGGCGTTCATGTTTCATCCGGATATCAAAAAACAAAATAAGGAAACCTTATGAATTATCCGACGATTCCCCCGATTGATAAAAATGCCGCAAAAAAAGCACAGGTCCGGCAAAGCAACCTGACCAAGCCACCCGGAAGCCTTGGACGCTTGGAAGATATTTCCGTTCAATTGGCCGGTATGAAGTCTGATCCGTTTCCCACCGTTTCCCGCAAAGCGGTGATTGTCATGGCTGCCGACCACGGCATTGCGCGGGAAGGCGTGAGCGCTTTTCCTGCCGAAGTCACGCCGCAAATGGTCATGAATTTCCTGCAGGGCGGCGCCGCCGTCAATGTGCTGGCGCGTCAGGCCGGAGCCTCTGTGACGATTGTCGATATCGGCGTTGCTTCCGATTTTGACCCGTCTCTGCCCGGACTGTTGCATCGAAAAGTGGCCCGCGGGACGCGCAATATGGCCAAAGGGCCGGCCATGACCCGCGCTGAAGCCGAGCAGGCCCTTGCCTGCGGTATGGAAGTGTTGGCTGAGCTCGCCGACAAAGGTCTTGACTTGATTGCCACAGGCGATATGGGTATTGGCAATACGACGCCGTCATCGGCCATTGTTGCCGTGATGACCGGACTGCCCGTCGCCAGGGTTACCGGGCGAGGCACGGGGCTTGACGATGCCGGCCTGGCAAACAAAATTAAGGTGATCCAACAGGCTATCGCCCTGAATCAACCTGATCCGCAAGATGCGCTGGACGTGCTGTGCAAAGTCGGCGGGCTGGAAATTGCGGGGCTTGCCGGCGTAATGATCGCCGCAGCGTCGCGTCGCATCCCGGTTGTGGTGGACGGATTCATTTCCACCGCCGCCGCCATGATCGCGGTCGGACTGGCGCCGGATGTGCGCCATTATTTGTTTGGCGCGCATCAGTCGGTGGAAATCGGACATGCGGCTATGCACAAACATCTGGGCCTGACGCCCCTGCTGGATATGAAACTGCGCCTGGGGGAGGGAACGGGCGCTGTTTTGGCGTTTCACCTGATCGAAGCCGCGTCACGCATCCTGCGGGAAATGGCGACATTTGACGAAGCCGGGGTGAGTGGGGAAGGTTTATAGGCTGACCCCCTAAAGGGGGCGCGAGACTGAAGGTTGAAGGGCAAAAGGAATACTATGCGGAATTTGCGAACGGCTTTTGGCTTATTGACCACCTTGCCGCTGGGCCTGCCGGAGCATTGGCTTCCCGGCGACAGCGGCCGCGCCGCGATCTGGTATCCGCTGGTGGGCTTTGTGATCGGCGGCCTGACCTGGCTTAGCTGGCTGGCCTTGACTGCGTTTTTCCCGCCGCCGATTGTCGGTCTGCTGACGCTCCTGGTATGGGTCGGCCTGACCGGCGGCCTGCATCTCGACGGTCTGGCTGATTGCTGCGACGGCCTGCTGGGTTCGGCAACGCCCGAACGGCGTTTGGAAATCATGAAAGATCCGCACCTAGGCACGTTTGGCGGCATCGGATTGTTCTTCGTCTTGATGCTCAAGGCCGCGGCGCTCAGTTTACTTGTGCCTGCTTCGGGATTGGGCATTCTCCTTGCGGCGACGATCAGTCGCTGGTTTATCCTGCCTGCCGGATTGCTGCCGCAGGCGCGCCCCGGCGGCATGGGGGCTGATTTTGCAGCAGGGTTTAAGCCCGGCGCCATTTTCATAACGGCGATCTTGCCGATAGGCCTTGCCTTTCTTCTGGGATTGCAGGGTTTTGTTGCTGTCCTTACCGTCTTGATTGCTGCCGCGGCTGTTCTGGGGCTGGCTTACAGGCGCATCGGCGGCGTGACGGGCGATGTGTTCGGCATGCTGGTCGAAGTGACGGAAGCAGCGGTTTTGCTAAGCTTCCTTATTTAAAACAAGGGGTTGCAAGCACCACTTGCTCCGGGAATTATAGTGAAGTTTTTGGGGAATGAAATGAATCCATACCCTTTCCGCCTGGGCGCAACATCTTATGTCATTCCCGACGATATCCTGGCCAATGTCCGACATCTGGCGGGAAAAGTGCAGGATGTGGAACTGGTGCTGTTCGAAGTGGACGATGGGCCGAACAATCTACCTTCAAATAATCAGATTGCCGGGCTGCGCAGTATTGCCGCCGATAACGATCTGACTTATACCGTCCACCTGCCGCTGGATTTGCGTCTGGCCGATGACGGATCCCCGCGCCATGTCTCGCTGGACAAAGCTCGTCGTGTCATCGACTCTACCCGCGATCTTGATCCCTGGGCTTACGTTTTACATCTGGACGGCCACCTGGTGCAAAACGGTGCAGCGCCCGCGGTTCTGTCCCGCTGGCGGGAACAGGCCGTCTCGTCGCTGGAAATAGTCGGGCGATGGGCGGGAGATGTAAAAAAGCTGGCCGTGGAAAATCTGGAGGGTTATCCCGTGGACTTCTATGAGCCGGTGCTGGAGAGGATTGCCGTCAGCCGGACGGTCGATATCGGTCATCTGTGGCTGGACGGCCACGACCCGGTTGCTTACTTACACAACGCTCTGCCAAGGACCCGTGTGATTCACATTCACGGTATTGACGGACGCGACCACAAGTCCCTGGCGCAAGTGCCGACGGAAAAGCTGTCTGGCGTCTTCAACGAAATTATCCGCGCAAACTATCGCGGTGTGTTGACCGTAGAAGTATTTTCCGAAGAGGATTTTCTAAC
>DNYQ01000133.1:3152-17406 GCA_003506745.1 Syntrophaceae bacterium | reverse complement strand
CGGTTGCGCCTGGGTAAGGTCCGTGGCCGCATAGCCCGCCGCGCTCCCGGTCAGGTCGGCATGAATGGCGGCCACTGGCTTTCCGTCGAGCCTTGCCTCTCCGCTTCCGTTGCCGAAGCAGACCAGGCTGACGCGCACCGCCGCCCCTTCGTTGACCCAATCCTCGTCGGACCACGCTTCAAAGATACGAGTGCTTTCCAGGATTCGCTCCAGCACCACGCGGTTGCGCTTTTGGCGGATGGAGTTGGTGGCGACCAGGCCTGCTGCCGTTGCTTTGCCTGCTTCGATTTGCGCCCGGGCTTTCTCGAACCAGTAGGTCACCAGATCAGCGCCGCCGGGGACGCGGCCTTCGTAACACTTCCGCAGTGTATCGACATAAGCATCGCCCAGCTCGCCGCGCATCATTTTGTCGCCCAGGAAGGGCGGATTGCCGATGATCACGTCGGCATCAGGCCAGGCCGCCTCGCTGCCGTCGGGGTTGAGCAGGGCGTCGCGGTGTTCGATTCCGTCCAGGGGGCGCAGGATGGGGTCTCTGGCGATTTCCCGTCCATTGCGGCGGCACCATTGGATATCTCCGATCCAGACAGTGACGCGGGCGAGTTCAGCGGCGTATTCGTTGATTTCCATGCCTCGAATGTTGTGCGGCCCGGTTTGCATGAGTAGCTCAGGTTCAAGGCTGAGTTCCTGCGCTTCAAGATGAACCTGCTTTTCCACATCCCGTAAAGCCTTCAGGGCAAGGTAAAGAAAATTTCCCGAACCGCAGGCCGGATCGAGAACCTGAAAGCGTTGAAGACCCAACAGGAAATTCTGATAGGCGTCGCGGGCTTCCTTGTATTCCTTGGTGCGCATACCTTTGCCTTGCCCGGCGGCAATAACTACTTTGACCGCCTGCCATTTGACCAGCAGCGCTTCGGTGNNTCAGTGGCTGGATCAATTTGGCGATTGTGCCGGTGTCGGTGTAGTGAGCGCCCAGGGGCGCGCGGGCCGCAGGATCGAGGCCGCGTTCAAAGAGAGTGCCGAAAATCGTAGGATCGACCGAGCGCCAGTCCGTATCGGCGGCATGGAGCAGGGCGGCAATATCGTTGGCGGTCAACGGAGGAATATCGATGGTTTTAAACAGGCCGCCGTTGAACCAGGCGATGTCGTGATCGCCGTATTCGCCGCCGTTTTGCTGCATGGCGGCGAATAGTTTGCCGATGCGCTTGCCCGCCTTGTCGGCGTCGCTACCGGCGTTTTTGAGGATTTCCGTGAAGACATTGCCGGGAAGCAGGTCTTCATCTTCGGCAAACATGCAAAACAGGCATTGAACGAGAAAATGGGCTACGTCCTGTCCGTTCAGTCCGCGTTCCCGCATGGCTTTCGCCAGAGCGGCAAAGTGACCTGCGGCTTCGGCGGTGATCGCGGCGGTGGATTTTTCCGGGCGCAGTTTCTGGGGGTCCGTGAAGACCCAGCGCAGGATTTGCCTCTTTTCGGGATCGATCAGTTCCTCGATGCGGATTTCGCGCGGCTCGTCCGGGAAGCCGGTAAAGGCGGTGTGAATGATGATTCGTTCCCGGTCGGATACGACCAGAAGCGGTGGGTTTTCCAGTCTCAGCGCATAGTCGGTGAGCTGCTTCAGGGCGGCGTCGAGGTTGCGCCCAGGTTTTTTATTTTCCCAGCCGAAAAAGCCGCGTTTCCAGACATCGGCCCAGCCGTCTCCGCCGTCCGATTTTTTCGCGCCGCGTTCGAAACAATAGTTGTCCGGGTCGCGCGGCTTGTCCACGCCGAGAAGATCGCACAGGTCGTCAAAGTGCGCCTGCGCTCCGGCGCGTTCGGTGAGTTCGTTATCTTTCCAGAGATTGATGAATGCTTCGGGCGTCATGTCTTTCATAGAAGACCTTTGAAAATATGATGTTTTATGCGCCTGGTGATGTTTTGCTTTTGTCGCCGTCTTCATACAATGATTTAAGAAAGGGGGCAATGACTTTCCTTAAATTTATCGCCTAAAAACGGTTGATATTTACGTCATCATTTAGCATACTGCTTGCCAATGAATTCCATGACTACGTAAAAAATGGTTTCCCCTGAAGGGATGATGAACATAAACTCATAAAATGGAGGCGGAAAATGAAAAAAATTGCATTACTTTTCATGATCATGTTTTTGATGGCCGGGATCGGTGGCATGGCGTGTGCGGAAGATTCTCTACAAGCCATAAAGAACCGCGGGGTTTTGCGGGTTGGCGTGAAGGACCTGACGCCTGGTTTTGCCCTGGCCGACATCAAAACCGGGGAAATCAGCGGTTATGATGTGGATATCGCCCGGGCGATTGCCCGCAAGCTTGGCGTCAGGATGGAGATCACGCCGATCGGCGGACTGGAAGAACAGGAGCGGATATCCATTTTAACGGAGGGCAGGGTTGATCTGGTTGCCGCAACCATGACCCGGACAAAGGACAGAAAAACCCTCATCGATTTCAGCTATACCTATTTTGTCACGCCGCAGAAATTTCTCGTCCGCAAGGGGACGGTGCAGAGGCTGAGCGATCTTAAAAACAAAAAAATAGGAACCGTCGATAAAACCACATCGGTGATGAATCTCCGCAAGGCTTTGCCGTCGGCCACGGTTGTGCTTTTCTCCGATTATGTGCCGGCTTTTCTGGCTCTTCAAAATGGAGAAATATTCGCCGTCACGACGGATGAGGCCATTCTTGCCGCCATTCTGGCAAAAGCTGACGAAGGCGTCTTTGAGATTCCGAAGGTTTCCATTTCCAAAGAACTGTACGGTCTGGGCGTTCGCAAGGGACATGCCTCCTTCCTGAACTTTGTGAATCAAACCCTTCTGGAGATGGAGAAAAGCGGAGAAGCCAAAAAGATCTATGATAAGTGGTTTGGTCCGGAAAGCCGGATGCCGCTGCAAAGGACATTTAAGATTACTGCAAAATAAGGTGAAAAGCGCCGCACTGGCGCGGCGGTCCGGCAGGGGGCGTCTCGCATCAACATTGCTTTTCGATGGCCATCATCTTGGCGATTCTTCGTTCATGGCGGTCGCCGGCAAAGGTTGTTTCCATAAATTTTTCAATCATGGCCTCAACCGGCACGGCATATTTTATTCTGCCGCCGAAGGCGATGAAGTTGGCGTTATTGTGGGCTTTGGCCATTTCCGCGCTGAAGAGATCGCCCAGGAGCGCGCAGCGTATGCCTTTGATTTTATTGGCGGAAATCGATACCCCAATGCCCGTGCCGCAAAGCAGAATGCCGAATTCATAACCGCCTTTTTTAAATTCATTGCAGGCCGCCAAAGCCATGTCCGGATAGTCCACGGCGTCGCTGCCATGGGTTCCAAGATCCGTGACTTCAAAATTCTTTTTTTCCAGAAAAGCGATGATTCTGCTTTTCAGATCAACCGCACCATGATCGCCGGCAATGACGATTTTTTTCATTTTTTCCCCTCCGAATGAAAAGGATGTCCTTTCTTTCTACAAGATGACCCGTTATGTCAACAAAAAAACTTTACATCAGTGTCATATTTGCGTAGAAAATCCTCATGCGGGACTTATTAAACAGGTACTATCATCATCTGCTGATCGAGAAAGGGGCGGCCGGCAATACGCTGGAAGCCTACGGCCGCGACCTGAACCGTTATCTGTCCTTTCTCGAACAGAAGGGATTGACGGATGCGCGGTCGGTCCTGCCGCAAATGGTCGTCGATTTTCTGGTGCAGCTGAAGTCGGAAGGGCTTTCGGCTAATTCCATGAACCGGTCGCTGGCGGCTCTGCGGGGGTTCTATAAATACCTTTTGCGGGAAAAAGTTCTGGAAGCATCGCCGCTGGATCATATTGAACTGGCCAAAGTCTGGATGCGCCTGCCCGACACGGTAAGCAAAGAGGAGATGGCTTTAATCTTGTCGCAGCCGGGCGATCAGACCCCGTCGGCGCTCAGGGACAGCGCGATCCTGGAGCTTCTCTACGCGACGGGGCTGCGTGTTTCGGAGCTCATCAGTCTGACCATGAACAGCATCAACTGGCAGGTCGGTTTTCTGATCGTGATGGGGAAGGGCAGCAAGGAGCGGGTTGTGCCCGTCGGCAAGACGGCCTATGACTGTGTGCGCCGTTACGTGGACGAGGCCAGGCCGGCGTTTGTAAAATCCAAAGCGACGGACGTGCTTTTTTTGACCCGTTTCGGCCGGGCCTTTACGCGGCAGGGACTCTGGAAAATTATTATTGCTTACGCTAAAAAAGCGGGCTTGCAAAAAAATATTCATCCGCATACATTTCGCCATTCCTTCGCTTCTCATTTGCTGGAGGGAGGAGCGGATCTGCGCGCGGTGCAGGTGATGTTGGGACATTCCGACATTTCCACGACGCAAATTTATACACATGTTACCAAGGACCGGTTGAAGGAGATTCACCGGAAATATCACCCCAGGGGCTGAATGCATGCTTAAACATGCCGGGAATAAATTGGAATCCAATAGCAAAATGATTGCGGTGGCGATTGTTGCCGGCGTTGTCCTTCTGCTTGTTGCCTCTTACATGCTGATCCGCCCGCAGGCCTTTGGGACGGGAAGTCTTTATGTCCATAGAATTGTTAATACATTTTCCTATTACCTTCTGAAGAAAAAACCGCATTTTTATTATCTGGAAATGGAAAAAAACGGCAAGGACATGCGTGTGAAAGCCGGTGAAGTCCTGGACATTAATTATCGTGACGAGTTTGTCATCAAATCGGTGGGCAGCGACGATTTAAGCGGAAAATATACGTCGGCAACGATTGAAGGGGCTGGGGAAAACACTAATCATATCGGTGTCTTATTTCGCGGAATTGATATGGTCAACGCCATCATGCAAAGCGATGCGATGGCCAAAGGCAGGCAGACGGTTGATGTTTATAAAATCGCCGTTTATTATCTCAAGGGGAAAATAGCCGTGGTGCCGATTCGGGTGATGATTACGCCTCAGGACTGGCTTCGGTTGGCAAAGGTTAGCAGCAATGTCGCCGTTCAGATTGAATATCTGAAGAAGGCCATCGCCCAAAACAGCGAAGATGTCGGTGTGCGAAAAATTCTGGCCGGCATTTATCTGCGGCAAAACCGGATTGAGGAAGCGGCATCGGTTTATGCGGATATTTTGCGCATCAAACCGGACGATGCGTTAGCCATGAAAGAATTGGCGCGTTGTGATCTCCAGCTCGGCAAACTGGAGCAGGCTATTGAAATTTTACTAAAGCTTGTCCAAAACCAGCCGCAGGATGCCGAAGCGTATGCCATGCTGGGTCTTGCCTTCAGCAGCAAACAATCATGGAACAAGGCGATGGAATATTACAGCCGGTCCATCCGGATCGACCCGGACAATCATCCGGCAAGGCTGCTGCTGGCGGACGTTTACGAGAAGGCGGGTAAAACCAGCGCGGCGATTGAGCAATATCGATACGTCATCAAACATTCGCCCGACGCCTTAGCGGGATGGCGCGCGCTGGGGAATTTATACCTGAGGCATCAGCAGTATGCGCAGGCCGTCGACTGTTATAAGCAAGTCGTTAAACTTCATCCTGGAGATGCAGCGGCCTATGCCAATCTGGCCACCGCCTATGCCGGACTGGGCAAATCAAAGGATGAAATGGAGCATTTACAAAAGGCCGTGGCGCTCAGACCCGATGAACCGGTTATCCGTTTCAATCTGGCGGCGGCCTTTGAAAAAAGAAACAGGACTGGTGAAGCCGTCCGGGAGTATTTGCAGGTTTTGAAAAAGAATCCCGACGATGCCGACGCGCTGGAGCGTTTGGCGAATCTGACTTTTAAAAGCAAAAAATACGATCAGGCCGTTCGTTATTATGAAAAACTGGCGGCAAAGCAGCCGAAAAAAGCGGCAATATTTGTCAAAATGGGTTTTGCCTNNCATTATTATTTAAAGGAGAAAAAATACGCCAAGGCGATTCAATATTATCAGAGAATTCTGAAGCTGGAACCTAAAAAAGCTTCGTCCTACGCCAGCCTGGGATATGCTTGGCTGTCTTCCGGAAACGCGGACAAAGCCATAGAATACTACTTAAAAGCCCTGAAATACGATCGCGAGGATGATGAAATATACGCCAATCTGGGCGCCGCCTACGAAAAGAAAGGACTTTACCCGGAAGCCCTGAAAGCTTATAGAGACGCCTATGAGATCAATCCGGAGACAAAAGCGGCATCGAGAATTCCAAGGCTGCGCATTCAACTTTTGCATAAAAAAGAAAAAGACGGGAGCGAATCATGAAGCAGGTGAAACTCAATAATTTTGCGATTGGCGGCGGGGCCGGGTTTACTTTAATAGCCGGCCCCTGTGTCATTGAAAATGAAGCGGAGGCCATGGAGATTGCCGTCTTTCTGAAACAGTTGACGGCAAAACTGGGCATTCCTTTCATCTTTAAAGCTTCATACGACAAAGCCAACCGGACGTCGATTCATTCCTACAGGGGGCCGGGCTTACAGGAAGGGTTGAAAATTTTAAAAAACATCAAAGAAAAAGTCGGCGTGCCGGTTCTTTCCGACGTGCACCGTTTTGAAGAAATCGACCAGGCGGCCGGCGTTCTGGATGTGATACAGGTGCCCGCGTTTCTCTGCCGCCAGACGGACTTTGTTGTGGCCGTCGCGAAAAAAGCAAAGATCGTGAACGTGAAAAAAGGGCAGTTTCTGGCGCCCTGGGATGTCGCCAACATTATCGGTAAAATCAGGGATTCCGGTAATGAAAATATACTGATCACGGAGCGCGGCGCGACATTCGGTTATAATAATTTGGTTTTTGACGTGCGCGCCCTGCCGATTATGAGGGCAATGGGTTATCCGGTTATTTTTGATGCCACGCATTCGGTGCAGCTGCCCGGAGGAGCGGGGACGGTGTCGGACGGCCAGCGGGACATGGTGCCATACCTTGCGCGGGCGGCCGTGGCGGCGGGGGTGGACGGGATTTTTATGGAGGTTCATCCCGATCCGGAAAAAGCGCTTTGCGACGGCGCCAATTCGCTTTATCTGCATTCGATCGAAGAGTTGCTAACGACGATGAAAAAGATCGATGGAATAACGAAGAAGACTGAAGACTATGAGCAACGAGCGACGAGCAACGAGCAACGAGCGACCTCCCCCTACCCCCTCCAGAGGGGGACAACAGAGGCGAGAGGTGAAAAATAGTGAATGGTGAATAGAAGCATGAATAAGAAAGTTGAAGGAAAACTCAAAAAAATAAAAATGCTGATTCTGGACGTGGACGGGGTGATGACGGACGGAAAAATCATCATGGACAGCGACGGGCGCGAGATGAAAAACTTCAACGTTCGCGACGGTCACGGCCTGGTGATGATTCAGCGCTGCGGCATACAGGTTGCCATATTGACCGGCCGGACATCGGCGGTGGTCGATCACCGGGCGCGCGATTTGAAAATTACGCAAGTGTATCAGGGGGCGCTGAACAAAAAGGAAATTTTTGCGCAGATTCTTGAAAAAAACCATCTGGCGCCGGAAGAGATCGCTTATCTGGGCGACGATATCGTCGATATTCCNNGACTATGACGCTTGCGTGGATTTATCTGCTCGTTGCCGGTCTGCTGGAAATCGGCTGGCCCCTTGGTTTTAAATTGTCTCAGACCACCTCCCACCGGATTACGTATATTATTGTAGCCGTCGTATGCATGGGGCTGAGCGGGTTGTTTTTATGGCTGGCGCAAAGGGATATTCCCATCGGCACGGCTTACGCGGTATGGACGGGAATCGGCGCCGCAGGCACTTTTCTGATCGGCCTTGTGATATTTCATGACCCCGTATCAATGATGCGGGTTTTATCTTTTCTGCTGATTGTTGCAGGTGTGATCGGTTTAAAAATTTCCGCTTGACCGCTTCCCAAAGGAACTTTCAGTTGCCTGAATCCGTCTGCAGGCCGAAAAGTGTCTGAATAACTTTACAGGGACGATGGCGGGTGATATAAAGGATCATGGCCGTCCAAAAAAAAGTAAAAATATTCGCAGTGACCGTGATCATTCTGGTGCTTGCCGGGGCCGTCATTTTTGCCGTCATGCGGATAACGGGCGAAAAGAAAGCGAATATCATAAAGATATTGCCCGAGGAAGCGGATGTCCGCATTGCGGATTTTGTTTTTACGGAAGTCGGCCAGGATAATATCCGCTGGGAAGTGAAGGCGAAAACCGCGCAGTATCAAAAAAAACGCAACCTGGCCCTGTTTGATCAGGTTCATCTGAAATTAACCACACCGGAAGGCAAAACATTCGTGATGACGGGCGATCAGGGCGAGATGCTGACGGATAAAAAAGATGTTGAAATCAAGGGCCATGTGGTAATCATTTCGGACACGGGAGAAAAATTCCTGACCGATCATCTGAGCTACAACGACGCCCAGAAGAAAATCTATACCGACGCGCCTGTGGTGATGGAAAGCGACAGGATGACCCTGCGGGGGATTGGCCTGTCGATTCTCATAAATAAAGGAGAGCTGACTCTTTCTTCCGGCGTCAAGGCTAAAATTTACTGATAAGGACAAGGCATGCGTGTTAAAAAAATATATCCCATCGTTTTATTGATGCTTTTCACCGTGAGCATCCAGGCGTGGGCGCAGATCGGCCTGAATCAGAAAAACATGCTGCGCAAAAACGAGCCGATTGAAATTGTTTCCGACAAAATGGAGGCGTTCCAGGCCAACAGAATGGTTGTTTTTTCGGGAAATGCCGTCGCCACGCAAGGCGATGTTAAAGTTCAGGCGGATCGATTGTCCATTTACTATAAAGAGTCGGGCGCTAAGAAAGAAAAAAAAGAAAAGCTGGAAGTGGAGCAGGCGGGAGATCTTGAAAAAATCGTCTTAAAAGGTCATGTGGTCATTACGCAAAAAGATATACTGGCCACCGGAGACGAAGCGGTTTATTACCAGGATACGGCCCAGTTTGTAATGACGGGCAATCCGGTTTTGCAGCAGGAAAAAACCGTGATTAAAGGCTGCAAGGTTACGATTCAGGTTGATGAAAATCGCGGTAAAGTCGAACAGTGCACCGCGGAAAATTCAGGAAGGGTTACGGCCGTCATTCACCCTCAGAAGAAGAAATAAAGAAACCGTCCACGGATGAAACATGAGTCATTTATCGGCAAACGGACTGATTAAAATTTATAATAAAAGAAAAGTGGTTAACGGGATTGATCTGGCCATTTCGCCGGGCGAAGTGGTGGGCCTTTTGGGGCCCAACGGTGCCGGAAAGACAACGACTTTTTATATGATTGTCGGCCTGATCAAACCGGACGGCGGAGAAATATTTCTCAACGGCGAGGACATCAGCCGGTATCCGATGTATATGCGGGCGAGAAAAGGATTGAATTATCTGCCTCAGGAACCGTCGATTTTCCGCAAGCTGACCGTCGAGGAAAATATCCTGGCGATTTTGGAAACGCTGGATATCAGCGACGGTGAAAGACGGGAAAGGCTGAAAGAGCTTCTGGGAGAACTGGACCTGACGGCGCTTGCGAAAAACCATGCCTATTCTCTGTCCGGCGGGGAAAGAAGAAGAGTGGAGATCACCCGGGCGCTGGTGACGTCGCCCAAGTATATCCTGCTGGATGAGCCTTTTGCGGGCATTGATCCGCTGGCGGTGGCCGATATCCAGAAAATTATTGAGAAATTGAAAAATAAGGGGATCGGCATTATCATTTCCGATCACAATGTTCGTGAAACACTCTCCTGCTGCGACCGGGCTTATATTGTGAATGAGGGCTCCATTCTGGTTCATGGAGAACCGGAGGTCATCGCGAAAAGCGAACTGGCCAGAAAATTCTATTTTGGTGAAGATTTTAATTTGTAGCGCTTTACGGCGATAGAACAGGCGATTATGGCTTTTGAATTAAAACAGAATTTAAAATTGTCCCAGCAGCTGATTATGACGCCGCAGCTGCAGCAGGCGATCAAGCTCCTGATCCTGTCGCGCCAGGAGCTGGTGGATACGATCAATCAGGAAATGGAAGAAAATCCCCTGCTGGAAGAAGTCGCGCCGGATGAGGCCAGCGCCGAGGAAATTCGCGCCGATGTTGAAGACGATGTTCAGTCCGTTGAAAAAGAAGACAACAAATCCGTTGAGCGCACCGCCGAACTGACGGGCGAAGGCGACGGCCGCGAAGAGTTCGACTGGAATAATTACCTGGAAGATTACGGACCGGTCGGCGTTTCTTATGACCGGGCTGATGGGGATGCCCCGACGCTGGATAACGTTTTGACGGAAAGTCCGTCGCTTGTCGAACACCTGATGTGGCAGATGAAACTGTCTCCCTTTAACGAAGAGGAAGTGCGCATCGGTTCTCAGATTGTCGGCAATCTTGATCCCAACGGTTACCTGTGCGCCACGATAACGGAGATTGCCCATCTG
Source organism: Syntrophaceae bacterium (assembly GCA_003506745.1). Taxonomy (GTDB): domain Bacteria; phylum Desulfobacterota; class Syntrophia; order Syntrophales; family Smithellaceae; genus UBA8904. Next base: position 7,042 of record DNYQ01000133.1, on the reverse strand, counting down.
GAAAAGGTCAGTGAAGACCAGGTGGAAAAGGTCTTGAAAAAAGTCCAGGAATTCGATCCGTCCGGCGTGGCGGCCCGCAATCTTCAGGAATGCCTGCTCATTCAAGCCCGAATGCTGGCCAAGGAAAATCCTCTGATTGAAACCATCATCCGGGATCACCTCAAAGATCTGGAGCTGAAAAATTATATTCATATCGCCCGCAGACTGAAGGTCCCGCTCCGGGAAGTGGAAATCGCCGTGCTGCTCATCAGCAAGATGGATCCCAAACCGGGCGCGATCTATTCGGAGGAGAAAGTCCAGTCCATCATCCCCGATGTTTATGTCGTCAAGTCGGGAGATGATTATAAAATCGTTCTTAACGATGACGGCCTGCCGCGGCTGCGGATCAGCAACTTTTACCGTGAAATTATGGCCGGACTCGGCGGGCGGGACCACGAGGAAGAAGAAAACGGCAAGAAATATATCCGGGACAAGGTCCAGTCGGCCACCTGGCTGATCAAAAGCATTCAGCAGAGGCAGAAAACGATTTATAAGGTCGCCGAAAGTATCGTCAGGCATCAGAAGGATTTTTTCGACAAGGGGATTGATTATTTAAAGCCGCTGGTTTTGAGGAATATCGCCGATGATGTGGAAATGCACGAATCAACGATCAGCCGGGTGGTCACCAATAAGTATATGCATTCTCATCGCGGCATATTTGAAATGAAATATTTTTTCGGCAGCTCCATCCAGCGGACGTCGGGTGAAAACATTGCGTCAAAAAGCGTTAAAGAGGAAATCAAACATCTCATCGGCAAAGAAGATCCCAAAAAACCGTACAGTGATTGTGAAATCGTTGATTTACTAAAGGCCAGGAATATCGATATTGCCAGGAGGACAGTAGCCAAGTATCGGGAAATGCTGGGGATATTATCATCATCCAAGCGGAAGAAATATTTTTAAAGGCATTGGTTGACCAGGGCGGATGAGGAGGGGCACGGGGTAAAATTCCGGTTGACATTTGGTTTAGTCGCCACTATACCACTAACCTTTGTTGCCGGTAGCGAACGTGTCTTTGGGCTACCCAATTTTATCAGGGAGGAAAAAATATGAATATTTCGGTAACTTTCAGAGCGGGCGAAGGTGAGAATTGGCAAAAAACCTATGCTGAGGAAAGAATTGCTAAATTGAAAAAGTATCTCGATGTGCCTGCCGAAGTCCATATGATCCTTTCAACTGAGAAATTTCGTAATGTCGTGGAAATAAATCTGAGCGCCAACGGCTGGAATGTAAACGCGAAAGAAGAAGCCAAGGATATGCATCTGGCCGTGGACAGCTGTGTTGATAAAATTGAAAAACAACTTAAGAAGCAAAGAGAAAAAAACAGAGAGCATAAACCCAAGAGCATCCGCCACGTGGGAGCAAAGACGACGGAAGGTTTGGAGGAAGAGGAGTATTCCGCCGCCAAGGTGGTGGAAACCCGGAAGGTCGTCTTAAAACCCATGTCGCTCGAGGAAGCGGTTCTCGAGCTGGAAGGCGGCAAGGCCCGCTTCCTGATCTATCGGGATACCGCGTCGGAAAAAGTCAGTCTGGTTCATCGTCTTGATGACGGTAACTTTGCCCATATTGAAACGAACAGCTAGTGCATACTTGCAAAAGTCACTGATATGTCATTTCATGGCCCGGATTTTAAAGTCAGGTGTTACACATGCGACTGGATCAAATATTTAAAATTGAATTTCTCAATGAAAATCTCTTGTCCAACAACAAGCAAGAGGTGCTTGCGGAACTGATGAATCCCTTGATTGCGAGCGGTCTGAAAATTGACCGGGCCAGGGCCATTGATATATTGCAGCAGCGGGAAAAACTGGGTTCGACGGGCATTGGGGATGGCGTGGCCATCCCGCATGGCAAGGTTTCTGATCTGAATGAAATGGTTGTCGCCTTCGGACGCAGTCAGCAGGGCATTGCTTTCGACGCCATTGACGGGAAGCCGGTTCAACTCTTCTTTCTGCTTTTGGCGCCGGAGCATTCGACGGGGCAGCATCTAAAAGCCCTGGCCAAGATTTCCAAAATGTTAAAAACGCCCAACTTCCGTAAAAAGCTTATCGATGCGAAAACAAAAACCGATTTATACCAGGCAATCGTTTTGCAAGATGAGTCCTGTGCCGTATAGGCACACTTCACAAAAGGAGACCGTCACCCCGGAAAAGTTCTTTTCCGACCGTCTGCCTTTCCTCGGCATCCAAAAAATCGCTGAACCGCGCGGCTGGAAGAAGATGGTTGTCCGGCCTTACCCCAAATGCTGCAGGCGTTTGGTGACGGCTTCCCTGCGGGAAGGCGCCATTTTAATTTTCTCATCGGGGGCGCGGGAAAAAATTATAGCGCTTTCCGAGCCTTGGCGTCGGCAATATTTTGCCCGCCTGGTCCAAAACAGGACTGCGTTGCTGATTTTCGCCCAAAGCCCGGCACTGCCAGTTCTCCTGAAGATGCAACTTCAAAGTTATCACCTTGCGGCAGCCGCTTCCCCGCTTCATGAAAGCCTCCTGGAAAGCCGGATCAAGGCGATCATTCGGGAAAAAATCCATCATTGTGTAACGGTTCACGGCGTTGTGCTGGAGCTTGGCGGCCGGGGCATTCTGATTACCGGCCCCAGCGGCATCGGCAAAACGACGGCCGCGATGCAGGCCGTCGGCGAAGGTTATGCCTGGATAGCGGATGATGTGGCGATGATCAGAAAAAACCAGGGCGGCCGGCTGATCATTTCCGGCCACAGGGCAATACAAAATTATATTCACACGAGACAGACAGGGATCGTGGCGGCTGACCGGATGTGGCACAGGTCTCAAATTAACAATAAAGCGGAACTCGCTTTTGTCATAGACGTCAGCCGGAGCAAAGACGATGAGGTTTCTTTTCGGTTGCGCAAAACGGAAATCATGGGGACCCGGTTGCCGCTTATCCGGGTGCGTATTTCACGGACTGGATATTTCAACAAAAATCTGCTAATGGAAGCCATACAACAGTTTCATGAGGTCGGATAATTGAAAAATCTCCAGGTGGTTATCATCACGGGATTGTCCGGTTCCGGTAAGAGCACCGCGCTCAGGGCGCTTGAAGACATCGGATTTTTTTGCGTGGACAACCTCCCCGTCGTTCTGCTGCCGAAATTCCTTTCCATCACCCTCCAGTCTTCACCGCAGATCAAAAAGGTGGCCATGGTTATGGATCTGCGCCAGAAAAGCTTTCTGGAAAAATACCGGCGCATTTTCGAACAACTGAAGGAGAAGGGGTACCGGATTGAAATCCTTTTTCTGGAAGCCACGGAAGAGTCGCTGTTGCGCCGTTTCAGCGAGACCAGACGCAGCCACCCGTTGTCGGAAAAAGGCTCCATCATGGACGGAATCCAGATGGAAGTTGAAAAACTGTCCCTGCTTCGGCAAATGGCCGACCGGGTCATCGATACGACAACATCCAACGTGCATCAACTGAAAGATATTGTTCAAAGACAATTTCTGCCGTCGTCCGTCCGGAAGAGAATGGTGATCAACATCATGTCTTTTGGTTACCGGTATGGCCTGCCGTCGGATGCGGATCTGGTCATCGATGTCAGATTTTTACCCAATCCCTATTACGTTGAAGAATTGAAAAATCTTGACGGTCATCATCCGGCCGTGGAAAGGTATGTTCTGGATAACCGGCAGTGCAAAGAATTCATGAAGAAAGCCATCGATATGATGAATTATGTCATCCCTCTTTATGCCAGGGAGGGCAAATCCCGTCTGACCATTGCCGTGGGATGCACCGGCGGCCATCATCGGTCCGTCGTCATGGCCAACCAGTTCAGTTTACATTTCCAGACCATGAAATATCTGGTTCACACCACTCACCGCGACATCAAGAAGAGCTAA
>DNYQ01000133.1:0-3139 GCA_003506745.1 Syntrophaceae bacterium | reverse complement strand
AACTGTCCGCCGGCCAGCATACTGAAATGCAGATGATCGCCGCCGGCCAGGCCGGTCAGTCCGGACACGCCGATTTTCTCCTCTTTTTTTACATTTTTGCCGACCGTGGTTTCAATCGACGAGAGATGACCGTATAAGCTGAATAATCCCANNTCAATAGGCGCGTGCGCGGTTGAGGCCAGATCAACGCCAAGGTGGACGGAGGCGCCAAAGGGTTTGCCGTCAACCAGATAGGTCCGCTGGTCTCCGAACAGCGCCATGGGCGAAGCGTCGCGCATTCTCAGAAATGCGCCTTCCCATAGTTTTTTATTGATGGATTTACCGCAGATGGCCTGAATGGTTTTTGTGTTTTCGTCGCGCAGCGTCGTATTGACATAGGCAAATACTTCAACAGGCGTCTTCCCCTGCAGGGCGGGAATCGATGATTGAAATTCGGGCATGATCTTCTGGAGAAAAGTATCGCTTAAGTTTACTTGATCGGCACGGAATTTTTTGGGCTTGATCGTGTAGGGCATGGAAGCTCTGGCTTCATTGCCGGCGTCGTCGCGGGCGAATAGAGCAATTTTTGTTTGCGCATTGGATGCATCCGTTCCCAGGGCAAAGTAGGCGACGGATGTGGGTCGGTTATTGATTAAAATCGTGTGCCCCGGCGCAAATTGATCATTGACATAGACGCCCGTCAAAACGCACGGCTTCGATGTCTGGTAGGTGATGAAGCCGGTGCCGCCCTGGTTGATGTAATTGACGGGGTTGAGGACGAAAATTTGCGGCGGCAGCGTGTCAATTCTGACTTGCTGGACGACGATCGCTTCGTTTTTGAAAAGAGAGCAGTCCCTGGCGGTGATCTGGATGACGGCCGGGCCGTTTTTAAGCTTCAGCGCTTCGCTGTTGATGGCCAATTGCACGGCCTTTTGCCGGTGGCCCCGTGAAGGAAAAGTTTCCTGGAGCAAAAGATGCGTTTTGTTGTCCTGAACGATTTCCATCTTCAGGCTCGACAGGCCGCTTTGCGCATCAGAAAATGTAATGCCGACGTCTTTTTGTCTGCCGACCGCCGTAAGGTCCGAATCCAATTTAATGACGGGTTTTTCCCAATCAAGATAATCGGCAAAATAAAGCCAGCCCAGTGCGCCGGCCAGCAAAACCACTACGGCCACCGCCGCATAAACACCTGTCTTTTTCATCCTCAACGCTCCTTGAATGATGCCATGAATTAAGTTGCAGCTTTCATAATGGCTTTTACCGCCGTTTGCAAGAAAAATATCCTTGGACCCGTCAAAAGCAAAAAGACTTTATGCCTTGATCTTGCCGGTAAACGCTGTTATATTCCCTGAAAAATAACAGAGCGATAAAACCATGCTGGAAAATAAAAAAATCGTACTGGGAATTACCGGCGGCATTGCCGCTTACAAAGCGGCGGAATTGACCCGTGCCCTGATTAAAGCAGGAGCGCAGGTCCGGGTGATCATGACCAGGAGCGCAGCGGAATTTATTACGCCCCTGACGATGCAAACCTTGTCAAAGGGGCCGGTTTATACGGAGATGTTTGCTCCGACGGATCAATACGACATGGCGCATATCGCTCTGGCGGATTGGGCCGACGCCTTTGTGATTGCGCCGGCAACGGGAAATGTGATCGGGAAAGCGGCTTCCGGCATTGCCGATGATCTTCTGACCACAACCCTGATGGCGCAAAACAAACCGGCATTAATCTGTCCCGCCATGAACGACAGGATGCTGGCCAATCCGGTTGTGCAGGACAACATCCGTAAGCTGAAAAAATTCGGTTATACGGTGATGGAAAGCGCTGTGGGCGAACTGGCCTGTAAAACATCGGGTTCGGGTCGCCTGCCGGAGATACCGGATATTTTGGATGCCCTGGAAACGCTTTTAACCCCCAAGGATTTTGCCGGAGAAAGCGTGTTAATAACAGCCGGACCTACGGAAGAACCGCTGGACCCGGTGCGTTACATTACCAATGCATCATCGGGGAAAATGGGTTACGCACTGGCCGAAGCCGCGCATCAGCGCGGGGCAAAGGTGACGCTCATCAGCGGCCCGACAAAAATTAAACCGCCGTCCGTCGAAAAATTAATTCTTGTGCGCACTGCTCTGGAAATGTATCAGGCCGTGATGGATGCCTATGCCAAGGCGACGGTGATTATCAAGGCCGCGGCGGTGGCCGACTATCGCCCTAAATCGGAGGCCCTGGAAAAAATCAAAAAAGATCAGGGACTGACCGGCATTGAACTGACGCGCAATCCGGACATCATTGCCGCCGTCGGCGCAAAAAAGAAAAAAGGCATCCTGGTGGGGTTTGCCATGGAAACGGAGGATCTGCTGGCCAACGCCCGCCGGAAACTGATCAGNNCCATTGTCACGAGATGCGATGCAGCAGGAATTGCTGTCCGTGGTGAAATCCGTCAAGGGGCAGGTGTTGAACGCGCAAAACCTTTACGTGGCTGTGGATTGGAAAAAACCCGCAACGCCACCCCCGAAAACGACGGATCTCCCTGCAAGGCAGGACCGGCAAACTTTTGAGGAACTGCGGCGGGAAGTTGCCGGTTGCACGCAATGTGCATTGGCCAAAACCAGGAAAAATGTCGTTTTCGGCGACGGGAACCTGTCGGCCCGAATTGTTTTTGTCGGAGAAGCGCCAGGCGCGGATGAAGATGAGCAGGGCCTGCCCTTTGTAGGCCGGGCGGGGCAGCTTCTGACCAACATTATCAAAGCGATGGGGCTTGAGCGAGAAGATGTGTATATCTGCAATATTCTCAAATGCCGTCCGCCGGGCAACCGCAATCCCCAGCCGGACGAAATCCGTCTGTGCGAGCCGTATCTTAAGCGGCAACTGCAGTTGATTGCTCCGCAGATCATCTGCGCGCTGGGATCCTTTGCGGCGAAAACGCTTTTAAAAACGGAAACGCCGATTACGGCACTGCGCGGGCGTTTTCAAACTTATGCCGGCATCAAGCTGATGCCGACGTATCATCCGGCTTATCTGCTCCGGAATCCGTCGGCAAAGAAACAGGTCTGGGAAGATGTCCAGTTGATCATGAAGGAAATTGAAACGGGCGAACGATCCTAAACTTAGTGCGGATAGAGGTAAAAGATGTATAGAAGAATAACCTTCGTATTGTTG
>DNYQ01000254.1 GCA_003506745.1 Syntrophaceae bacterium | reverse complement strand
AATTCGTATTCCCCGGCCCGGATCGAGCGGGCGCCGCCTTTGATCGCGACCAAAACATGAAACAGAAGCTTTTGTTTGACCAACCCGGCATCACCGAGGATATTGATCACCTTCATCAAACTGCTGCCCGTCGGGACATCAACCAGAACGGTCGTCGTTTTCGCAGAATCTATCGGCAGCCTGGCATAGAGGAACAGGGAACCGATCAATACGACGGCCGCTATGGAAGGCAGTATCAAAATGTACAATAAAAATCTTTTTATTTTTAATTTCATTTTTCGTCACAGGAATTTAATCAAACACCTCACAGCAAGCTGTCGAGATATGAAATGAACGTCATGATATCGTAGCAAGCTGCATATAATTAACGCTCGTCCCGCGTAAGCGGGATCAAATCACCGGGATATCGAAAGGGCAGGATTTAAAACCGCCCGACTGATGATTTGCCGGCACAGTCCAAGTAATTTTGCAGAATCAGGCAGGCTGCCAGCCGATCGACCTTGTCTTTTCTTTTTTGCCAGCGGACGCCGGATGATATTAGAATTTCCTCAGCTTCTTTGGTGGACAGGGTTTCCGGCCATTTCATCACCGGCAACAAAAATGTTTTATCAAGCAAACCGGCAAAACGGTTGACTTTTTCGCATTGAATGCCTTCGGAACCATCCAGGCGCAACGGATAGCCGATGACAATTTTTTCGACCGAATAATTTTGAATCCAATGGCCTAGAATTTCCAAATCATGTTTTTTTGTTTTGCGAATCAGTGTCGGCAACCCCTGGGCCGTCAGACCCAATTCGTCACTGACGGCCACACCGATTCGCTTTTCACCATAATCCAAGCCAAGAATGCGCAAACATCACCTCTTGGTTTATTTTCTAACAATTCCGAATCGTATTTTCAAGGATTAAATGACCGGCTGTCTTTCCCGGTAGAGAGGGTTCACGCAAATATGATGTTGTGAAAATGACGGGAGTTTGTTATCTCTATTTGCAACATAACGGTCATATCAGGAAAAAGCATGCAACATTTTGTTTTGGGTACAGCCGGTCATGTCGATCATGGAAAAACGTCATTAATAAAAGCCCTGACCGGCACGGATACCGATCGCCTCAAAGAGGAAAAAGAAAGAGGCATCACCATTGAACTGGGATTTGCCTCGCTGGCGCTGCCTTGCGGCCATACACTCGGCATTGTTGATGTGCCGGGACATGAAAAATTTATCAAGCACATGGTGGCCGGCGCTGCGGGTATTGATCTGGTTTTAATGGTCATCGCGGCGGATGAAGGCATTATGCCGCAAACGAAGGAGCATCTGCAAATCTGCTCGCTTTTGGGAATCACGACGGGCTTGGTGGCGCTGACCAAAATTGACCTGGTGGAAAAAGANNAAAAACGATGACGGGATTTTCCGTCTGCCGGTTGACCGGATTTTTACGATGAAAGGGTTCGGCACCGTGGTAACCGGCACGCTGATTTCCGACAAGATTAAAGTGGGTGAAGACGTCCAGATTCTGCCGGAAAACATTTCCACACGCATCCGGGGAATTCAAGTGCACAATCAGCCCACCGAAGAAGCCTTTTCGGGTCAGCGCACCGCCCTTAATCTTCAGGGCATTGACAAAGCGACGCTCGCACGAGGCAATGTGCTGGTCAGGCCGCAGACGCTCCGGCCCACAAAAAGATTGGATGCATTTTTTGAATACCTGGCCTCCAATACCCGGAAACTGAAGAACCGGTCCCTGGTGCGCTTGCATACAGGAACAACGGAAATCATGACCCGAATCGTTCTGCTGAACGCCGATGAACTCTCTCCGGGTGAAAAATCCTTTGCCCAGCTGATTCTGGCCGATGAAGATGTGGTGGTGGCAGGCGATCATTTTGTACTGCGCAGCTACTCCCCCGTAACCACCATCGGCGGCGGCCGGATTCTCGACCCGCTGCCCGGCAAACACAAAAGGAAAAACAAAAAAATACTGGATGATTTGCAAATCCTGCAAAGCGGCGCCCTGCCGGAAAAAATTTCCGTCCTGCTGGAACGGGCCGGTTTCAACGGCATCAATGTCCGTTCGCTTGCTTTTCGACTGGGCATTCATGTCAAAAAAATCCGGGAAGCGCTGGAAAAATTATTTTCCGACCGTCAGGCCATCTTGCTTTCCGGTGACGACACCACGGCGCTTTCCAGTCATTTGTATGCTCAGTTGGAAGACCTGCTCTTGAAAAGCCTTGCGGACTATCACCAAAATAATCCTTTAAAGGAAGGCATCTCCAAGGAAGAACTNNCAAAGCGCAAAACATCGTCAAGCTGATGATCAAAGACGGCGAGCTGATTAAAATCAATGAAGATCTGTGCTTCACGGGTGAAGCGCTGACCAGGCTGCGCGAGAAATATAAAGCGCAGCTTGTCCGGGACGGTCAGGCCACCCCGGCAACATTCAAAGATTTAACCGGATTATCGCGCAAATACATCATACCGCTCATGGAATATTTCGACACCAGCAAGCTGACGGTGCGTGTGGGAGACCACAGGATATTAAGGAAAAAAAACTAGTGCAAGAAATCAGAAAAACTTTTTGAAAGGTGGTTCATTTGAAAAACAAGGACATCTATCTTCAAGACATCAAGCCCGGCGATAAAATTGCATCTTCATTTTTGGTTGCGGAAAAAAACATGGCCTTTTCCCAGAAGGGCTCAGCTTATTTGAATGTGCGTCTCAAAGACAAAACGGGAGAAATAGACGGCAAGGTCTGGGATAACGCCATGGCGTTGGATCAGGTCTTTAAAAAAGGCGACATCGTTTACATGGAAGGCCGGGCGCAAACTTACCGCAACGCGCTTCAGATATCCATCATCACGGTTAAACCCTGTGCGCCTGAAGACGTTGATCCATCGGATTATCTGCCGGTCAGTAAGGTGGATACGACAGCGATGTTTCAGGACATCCTCGCGTATATCGACGCGATTTCATCCGAGCCGATAAAAAAGCTGCTGACCGCTTTTTTTTATGACGAAAAAACGGCTGACCTTTTCCGGCGGGCGCCGGCGGCCAAAGGTTTTCACCACATCTACCTGGGCGGTCTGCTCGAACATACTCTTTCCGTGGTGCGCCTGCTGGACCACGCAGCAAAACATTATCCGCAACTAAACCGGGATCTGCTCATCGCCGGCGGCATTTTGCATGACATCGGCAAAATTTACGAATTTTCTTATGACGGCCTCATTGCTTACAGCGACGAAGGACGGATGATTGGTCACCTGGTCATGGGTGTGGAAATGATCGATAAAAAAATCGAGTCTATCCCGGATTTTCCAGCGCAGCTCGCGCTCAAGCTGCGTCATATCATTTTAAGCCATCACGGCGAATTTGAATTCGGTTCGCCCAAGCGCCCGAAAACCCTGGAAGCACTGGTCATTCACTTTATGGACGACCTCGACGCTAAAGTGAACGCTTTTGAAAGCTTTGTGGCCGCCGACGCCGCCAATGCCGATTCCGACTGGACCACCTACAACCGCTTTTTTGAGCGTTATCTTTATAAAGGCAAGTAGAAATCAGAGGGCTTCTCCCTTGCGGCAAAAGCCCTCTGAACAGTCTCTCCTCAGGGAAAGATTATTTTTTATCCGCTGTTTACTTCTTTTTCAGTTCCGCCAGCGTGGCTTCCAGATTCTTCTGCGCAATCTTGCCCGGCAAAACGGCCCTGGGTATTTCACCGAAGGCGTCAATATTGTTCAATTCGGCCATCACATTGCGGAAACCGGAGTCAAAAGAAAAGACGCGAATCGGCTTATTGAAATTAATGGTGCTTCCGTATTGCGTCACGAAAGATGCCGCTTTTACAGATTATCAATGGTTGAAATAAGAAATAAAAACATTCGCCTTTCAGTAAGGCCTTAATTCCCCTTAATAAACAAACGTCGGAAATATTTTTTACGCCCTTTTTTCGAGACCCGGACAATCTCTTGGGGTCATTATCCTTTGACGATCCCCGATATTTGCAGCCTCCGGGCCGGGGACAACAGACAACCGGCGGTGCAAACTTCCGTGCAATGACCGTCGCACGGCTCGACATGAATCGTCACGGTAGCGGCGGGATATCGATCCATAACTCTACTTTTGAGTTCGCGGGTAATCCCGTGGGAAGCCTCCACCGTCATTTGCGGATCAACCTTGATATGAAATTCGATAAAACGGAAATTGCCGGCTTTGCGCGTCCTGAGCTGATGATACCCGTGGATCTCCGGCTTATGGCCGAT
>DNYQ01000204.1 GCA_003506745.1 Syntrophaceae bacterium | reverse complement strand
TCTTTCGTGCATGTCCCGGTTTGCTCCGCCGCAAGACCATAATTCACCGGAAAGATCATTACCGCGATCATGATCAAAAGAAAAAGCGGTTTTAACGATTGGCCTGCCCATCGACATCCGGAAGCCATTTGATTCACCCCCTGCTGTGCAAATATTTATTATGCAACCTCCGCGACGGCCCGAATCCATCCCGCGCTCGCTCCCTTGATTTTAACAGGAAAGCAATAAAATCGAAAACCCATTGCCGGAATTTTATCCAGGTTGGCCAGTTTTTCAATCTGAAAATAGCCTCTATCGATTCCCGCAAAATGTCCTTCCCAAATCAGTGAAGCGTCTTTGGTGCGGCTGAACTCTTCGGCCTGGAAGGGCAGCGGCCGATCCCAGCTCCAGCCGTCCGTCCCGACCACATGGACGCCCTGATCCAGAATCCAAAGTGTCGCTGCCTTGCTGAATCCACAGCCCTTCACAAGATATTCGGGCGTGCCCCAGTAAGGCGCAGCACCGCTTTGCGCCAGAAAAACATCACCCGGCTTAAGCGTATAATCTATTTGATTGAGTTTGGATTGAACATCTTCAATCGTAATATTGTATCCGTCGGGCTGTTCAGAAAAATCCAGCTTCACGCCGTTTCCCACCCCCCATTCCAGGGGGAACTGATCGATGGTCAAAGCCGGTTTCCCCCGGTCCTGTGTGGGATGATAATGCCAGGGCGCGTCCATATGCGTACCTGCGTGCGTCGAGACCTCCAGAATTTCGAGCGCCCAACCTAAGCCCCCGGGCAGGTCGGAAGCGGTCAGGCCCGGATAAAACGCCTTCATGCTTTCAGCCCCCAGCGTATGATCCACATACATGATTTTGGGAATCATCATCGGCGGATCGCTTAGCAGCCCGCTTTCGATCGCCACTGAAAGGTCAATGAACTTACTCATAATCATCCTCTCCGTATCGGTTATTTTTACGTTGATGGTGACCGCCGGAAAATCAGAGGCCATGCAGACCGCCACCCTGACCCTTGACCAGGTACATGCCCTCATCTGCACAACGCATCAGGGCTTCGATGTCACCGGCATCATCGGGATAAAGGGCCATACCGATACTGAAGGCCACGGTCAACTCCAGCTCACCGATCGGGATCGGCTTCTGGAAACCATGGATAACCCGTTGTCCGATCATCTTTACATCCGCAAGGCTGGCCACTTCCGGAAGAATGATCACAAACTCGTCCCCGCCGATGCGAGCCACCGTATCCTGCTCCCGCACCGCCTCCCCCAGACGCCGGGCAACACCGATCAGAAGCTGATCTCCGGCATCATGTCCGTAAGTGTCATTGACCTCTTTGAAACGGTCGAGGTCGAGCATCATCAACCCGAAACGCCCCTGTTTTCGTTTGGCCTGAGCCAGGATCATAGCCGCGCGATCGTAAAACAGGGCCCGGTTGGGAAGGCTCGTCAGAATATCGTGATAGGCCATCCACTGAATTTGATCTTCTCTTTGTTTGCGCTCCGTCACATCCCGGACAATCCCCCGGAAACCGACCGGCTGCCCCGCGTCATCCCGTATCAATGATGTGGAGGCCTCGATAAACTGATGAATCCCATCAATGCGAACCACTTCCCAAGCCATGCCTTTCAAAGGCTCTCCGGTTTCAAATACTTTATAGAACGCCTGGTACATTTTGGGCCAATTCTCCGGCGGCGAAAACTCGCGGAAATTCATGCCAAGGAAGGTTTTCCGGTCGGTGCCGGTAATTTTCATACAGGGATCGCTGGCAAAAATAATATCTCCCTTGAGATTCACTTCAAAATAGCCGTCCTCGATATTCTCAATGATGGTGCGATAACGCTTTTCGCTGGATCGCAGCTCTTCCTCTTTCCTCTTCCGTTCCGTAATGTCCGACAACGAGGCAATCAAGGCCGGCTGGCCTTCATATTGAATGAAGGTCGCCACAAAATCTCCGACTCTTTCCTCACCGGTCTTCGTAATAAATTTTATTTCATATCGCGGCGGTGGCTTTTCCCCACGTTGACGGGATAGTCCTCGCTCCCGGACAGTGTCTCTCATCTCCGGGGTAATCAGATCCCAGAAACGCAATCCCTGCAGATCATCCAGCGTATAGCCCGACATGGTTGTAAAGGCGGGGTTGATGTAGCAATACCGTTCATCCTGAATAACAAAGATCGCGACAGCCGTGCTTTCCGTAAGCGCCCGGAACATCGCTTCACTTTGCCGCAGGCTGTCTTCAACCTCTTTCCGTTGTGTAATGTCCCGTCCGCCCAGAACTGCGCCCGCAATTTTTCCCGCTTCGTTGCGAATGGCGGCGCCGACCACTTCAAACCAGAAAAAACTGCCGTCCCGATGCCGAATGCGGATCTCGGTTTTATTTTCGCCTTTCTTGCCGCCCTTTTTCAAAACAGACATAGCGCGGGCAAGGTCGTCTTCATGGATAAAGGAAATCACCGAGCACCCGATCAATTCGGCAATGTCATAATCCAGCACCTGCTTGACCGAGGGAGAAATGAATTCGATGCCCCCTTCGAGATTGACCCGCAAAACAAGGTCCCCCATATTGTCCGTAATCTGCCGGAGGCGTTCCTCGCTTGTTTTCAGGGCCTTTTGCGTCCGCCGCAGATCCGTAACGTCGCTCATCTGACAGATCGTCCACACCTTCCCTTCACGGTTGCGGAAGATGGATNNGATTCCCCCTGCTGACGCTGCCGATAGCGTTCAACAATGACAGACCGTTTGTCTTCGGGAAGAAAATCCATAAAATTGTGATGAAGGTAATCCTGACGGGAAAACCCCGAAACACGGCAGGCGGTATCATTGACATAGATAATGCGGAACTGATCGTCGAGAATCAGCATCGCGTCCTGCGAGCTTTCAACAATGGCGCGATACCATTCTTCGCTTTCCGGAAGGGCGTTTTCATTCTGCATAAAGTCTTTTGCCGTCTGAAATTTTTCCATCATGCGCATCATCCAACAAACGGATTTAAAAAGAGGAAAGCATTGTTCTGCCGGAAAAGCGCCTTAATTTTCAAAGAAGATCCTCTTTTTTCGCGGCGGACTATACAAACAGTGATTTTGTATGTCAAGACAATTATAGCCAAGGGGGATAGTCAATTAGCTCCTCCTACGGAGCGCCAACACCCTATAATCTATGGGTATTTTTGGTAGATAGCCTATTTGCCATTTATGAAAGATTTGTCGTGTAATTCCAAGGTGCTACACATAATCTGGAGGAGCTAGCTGACTATCCCGGATAGCCAATTATAGCCAAAAGCAAAAACATAACGAGAGCCTTGCATAATACAATCTGTCATTGTGAGCGTAACGCAGCAATCTTATAAGTTATTGATATTTAAAGAGATCGCCACGTCGCTCACGCTCCTCACGATGACAAAATAGTGATTGTGCAAAGCTCTCATAACAACCATACCACTATGATCTTGTTGCGCCTTTTATATTAACGGCGAATCAGCCCTATTTTTTCATCATCTCCCGGATTTCATCTTTCAGCGCCAGTTTGTTCACTTTGCCGCTGGCCAGCAGAGGCAGCAGGGGACGGATAAAGAATTTTTTCGGCACTTTGAAATTGGCCAAGGATGACTTGCATAAATCGCGCAGGTCCTCTTCCGTTACATTCTGCCCCGGCGTCGGCATGACAAAAGCCCAGCCGACTTCCTGAAAGATGTCGTCCGGCACGCCGATGACAGCGGCAAAGAGGACGGAGGCATGCGTTTCGATGACTTCTTCCACTTCACGCGGATAGACGTTTTCCCCGCCGCTTTTAAACATTTCGGAGAGTCTTCCGGTGATGTGAATGTATCCCCGGTCGTCTTTAAAAGCCAGGTCGGTCGTATAATACCAGCCGTCCTGGTCCACGACACTGGCCGTCTCCTCCGGCTTGTTATAGTAACCTTTCATCAGAAACGGACCCCGCACGGCAATTTCGCCGATTTCACCAGCCGGCAGCTCCCGGCGTTTTCCGTCGACGATTTTCAGTTCGAACGGTTCTGCAATTTTCCCCGTAGTTTTGAGAAGCGCTTCGCTATCGTCATCTTGCTCCGTGTAAGTGATGAAACCGCATACCTCCGTGCTGCCATAACCGGTGATGAGCCTGGCCCCCGTTTTCTGGCAGATCGGCGTAAGCAGATCAATCATGATTTTCGGCGCGGCTGCGCCCGCCCAGACAAAAGCCTGAACATGGCTGAAATCGCAGGTCCAGAATTCCGGCTGCTTGAATTCCAGCAAAAACATCACCGGCACCTGCCCGATATGGGTTATCTTCTCCTGCTCGATGACCTTCAGCGTCTGGGCCGGATCGAACTTATCCATTGAGATAATGCAGCCGCCCGACATGATCGCCCCGAACCCGATCTCAACGTCCGCCGCAACATGATTGATGGGAAAATGAAGAAGGCCCCGTGATTGTTCGTCGAAATAAAATCTTTTAACTTCTATTTTGATGTTCTCAACAATGCTGCGGTGCGTATGAACAACCCCTTTGGGTTTTCCGGTTGAACCGGACGTGTATAAAAGCAGGGCGTCATCTGTGTCTTTAACCTCCGTTGCTCTTTGAGCAAGCGCGGCGTCAAAGTCCGGCCGTGGTTTTCCGACATAGGCGGCAAAGCCATCCGCGCCTTCGAAAGGATCGCCTACCACCAGAATTTTTTTCAAAAATGAAAATTCCTTTTGGAGAGCGCCGACGGTCTCCGCAAGATCGTTGCCCATATACTCCCGAAGCGTGATGAGCAGTTTGGGGCGGCAGTCGCTGATCTGGTAGCGAAGCTCATCCAGCGTATATTTCGGCGACAGGCCCAGCCAGATCGCCCCGACCTTGCCCGCGGCCATGTAAGTGGTGAGGAACTCATTGCGCGCCATGGACAGAAGCGCCACCCGGTCGCCCTTCTCGATGCCGATCTCCAGGTACGCCCGGGCAACCGCATCCATCTGGCCGGCAAATTCGCGCCAGGTTAATTTCTCATCGCCGAAAACCAGCGCTTCGCCATCCGGCCTTGATTTGGCCCATTTTTCTACGTAGTGCCATGTTTGATTCAGTTTTTCCCAAGTCATGATGCCTTTCCTCCTCTAGTCTTTTAGTCTCAGATAGCCGTCGCTGATCGCTTTCTTCTCCTCGGCGTTGAAAACCGTGAAGAACAGATCCGTTCCTCCCGCCGTCTTGTTTTTACCGGTAAGGCGAACCTTAATGGACGAACCGGGAATCACCATTCCGGAAAACCGGCAATAAACCGCCGTCAAACGATGCGGATCGCCGCCTGCCTCCTGATTCATGATTTTATGGACGGAAACGGCAAGCGTCGCCGTCCCCTGGTGAATAATGCCGGGCAACCCCACCTGGTGCGCGAATTGAACGGAGGTGTGAATAGGGAAATAAATATTGGTGCATCCGTCGTAAATGAAGGGGGCCAGCGGATCAATGGGGATAGCGGATTCCCACAGGACGGATTCTCCGGTTTGCGAAGGAACGGACGGAATGGATTCGCCGCCTTTCCCTGCGTCCGCGCACTCAACGCCTCTCATCATCGCGCCGAGATGTTCGGTAAACACCGGCCTGCCTGCGGCATCCTGCGCGTCAAATCTTATAACGACATAGGTCCCCGCCCGATGCGGCAAAATGGCAGCAAGGACACCTTGAATGGTCAGATGCATACCGGGTGCCACCGGTTGGTGAAGGCTGAGGTGTTCGCTGTAATGAACCTGCGTAAAAAGCACCTCTTGAGGGAAACCGTCCGCCTGCATGTAATCCGTAATGTGTTCCACGATGGGCCAGGTCAGCGCCACGGGAAACAAAGGCGGCGCAACAATCCCTTCGGGCCGTTCATCGTTTATGTAAACAGGATTGGCATCCCCGACGGCCGCCGCATAGTTCATGGTCCGGCGGGCGTCAACGGTGCAGGTGTATTCTTTAAAAGGCGCGCCGACATAATCAGAAGTCAATTTCATGAAATTTCTCCAGGCGGAATTTTTGCTCATTATCCCCGACAGTCTGCCCATGCTGCGCAATGTTCAAATGGCAATTTCGATTCACTCTTTTGCCAAATGACACGATCGGGCATTCTGCAAAGCCATCGGGAAGATGAAGCATTCGCGGAAAGTAAGATTGCATAATTATTGGCATTCGTCAATTAATGCCTTCAAGCCCAAACGGGTTGTTGCCCAAATTTCCGTCCTGATATTA
>DNYQ01000226.1 GCA_003506745.1 Syntrophaceae bacterium | reverse complement strand
GCCTTGCCGGTTACTTTTTCTTTCTGAAACATCACCGAAACAGGCTTGCCGATCATCGAGGTCAGGCCAAGCCATTTTTCCCTGATCGGGGCAAACCCGTTTTGAGCGAGTTCTCTATAACATTTTGCCATATTTTCATACAGGCGAATTATCAATTCCAGGCGCGAAATTTCGCGGCCGGCTTCGATCGACACCGATGTGGCCATCGATTGAATATCCTCTGGAAATTGTTCATGATTCCAATTGACATTGATGCCGATACCCACCACAACAAAATCGATGGCGCTTCCGCTCATTTTCATTTGTGTCAGAATTCCGCAAACCTTTTTATCATTGATCAGCACGTCATTGGGCCATTTGAGGCACACGTCGCCCGGACAATAGGGATTGAGCGTTTCAGCCACCGCCACGCCGGCCGCAAGGGAAATTTGCGGCGCGCGGTCCGGTTCAAATTGCGGACGCAGAATAATGGAGGTATAAATATTGGTGCCCGGCGGAGAATGCCACGCCCGCTGCATTCTTCCCTTCCCCGCGCTCTGGGTTTCCGCGACCAGAGCCGTCCCTTCGGGCGCGCCCTGTGCGCCCAGACGAAACGCTTCATCATTCGTCGAGCCGATGGTTTCATAATAGTGCAGCTGATGACCGATAAACTTTCCGGCAAGGCGTTGTTTCAGGGATGCTTGATTGAAGGGCATAAAGTTTTAAGTTTAAAATGTTAAATTTTAAGATTTAAGTTAAGGGGCGGCCATTATCGGAACGGTTGTAAACCCTTTCCTGCTTCAGCCTATAGCCTATAGCCTATAGCCTATCGCCTCTTACCTTTAACGATATATCCACGGCGCGGACGGAATGGGTGAGTTCGCCCACGGAAATCATATCGACTCCGGTGGCGGCGATTTTGGCAATACGCTGCAAATTCACATTGCCGGATGCTTCCAGAAGCGCGCGGCCGGAAACCCAATCGACGGCCTTCTTCATGGCTGCAACGGTCATATTATCCAGCATGATGATATCCACGCCGCAGGCCAGGGCCTCCCGGACCTCCCGCATGCTTTTCGTTTCCACCTCGATTTTCATGGGCTTCTTCAAATACTTTCGCTGCGCCTCGACGGCGGCTGTTATGCCGCCTGCTGCTTCAATGTGATTGTCCTTGATGAGCACGGCGTCATAAAGACCCGCACGGTGATTGGCGCCGCCTCCCAGACGCACGGCCATCTTATCCAGAACACGCAGGCCCGGAATCGTCTTTCTGGTATCAAGAATGATTGCTTTTGTGCCGCGCACCGCCTCCACATATCGGGCCGTCAGCGTGGCAATGCCGCACATCCTTTGAAACAGGTTCAGCGCGACGCGTTCCGCCTGCAGGATACTCGCCAGGCTGCCCGCAACTTCGGCAATCACTTCGCCTTTTCGGGCCCGGCAGCCGTCGGCAACCCATTTCTTAACTTTGATGTTTTTATCCAGGCTTTTAAACACGGTCTCAAAAACATCCAGGCCGGCGACAATGAAATCGTCCTTGGCGAGGGCTTGCGCCCTGCCCCTCTTTTTCGGGCTGACGGTGGCTTGCGTGGTGATATCCCCCGTGCCGATATCTTCGGCCAGCGCGGCTTTGATGATGTTTTNNCCCTCCAGAGCGGTGAATTTTTCCTGGAAACTTTTTAATTTTGTTTCTTCCTTCCCGATGATTTCAGGCGCGGCCTTGTCGCGGAAGTCCCGATTGGCCAGCTTCCGGGAGCTTTGCTCCAGATCTTTGGATACTTTTGCCAGTTCCTTCTCCAGCCGTGCTTTCTCACCGGCAATATCTACGATGCCGTCAAGCGGCACAAAGATTTTCAGGGCGCCGATCACGCCGGTGGCCACCCCTTTGGGCTCGACCAGATTGACATCCACCATCAGCGATTCCAGATTGGCCAGATTCAATACATAACCACCGCCGGCCTCGATGCTTTTTTTGCCGAGGTCGTCGGCAGCGGAAATCAAAACTTTTAACTTCAGCGATGGCGGAATCCGCATTTCACCGCGGATGTTGCGGATCGACGTAATGATCTCCATGAGCGTTTCCATTTCTTTTTCGGCCGCCTGGTCTTCCCGGGTCTTGTCGGCCACGGGAAATTTGCTGACCATAATGGAGTGTTCATCGCTTCCGTGAAGCGCCTGCCAGAGTTCTTCCGTAACGAACGGCATGAAGGGGTGCAGCAGTTGCAGCATGACGCCGAAAACTTCTTTCATCATCCTTTGTGCCGCCTGCTTCCGTTCGGGACTGATCTTGCCGTAGAGCGCGGGTTTGCTGATTTCCAGATACCAGTCGCAGTATTCATGCCAGATGAAATTATAAATGGCGGCCGCGGCGTCGTTGAAGCGATAGTCGTCCAGGCTTTGCGTCACATCCTCGATGGTCTCGTTCATTTTCGCCCGGATCCATTTTTCCGGCAGTGAATCGGGAGCATTCAAAGGCGCGGCCTCGTCGAAATCCGCCAGATGGGTGAGCGTCAGTTTGGCCGCGTTCCAGATCTTATTGACGAAGAATTTATAGCCTTCGATGCGTTCCGGCGACATGCGCACATCGCGTCCCTGAGCGGTGTAGGCCGCCAGGGTAAAGCGGAAGGCGTCCGTGCCGTACTGGTCGATCATGACCAGCGGGTCAATGCTGTTGCCCGAGGATTTGCTCATCTTCTCGCCTTTTTCATCGCGCACCAGCGCGTGAAGATAAACATCCTTGAACGGCACGTCTTTCATCACGTAAAGGCCCATCATCATCATGCGGGCCACCCAGAAAAACAGGATGTCAAAACCGGTAATCAGCAGGGAGGTCGGATAAAATGTTCTGAGCGCCTGGGTTCTCTTGGGCCAGCCCAGCGTGGTAAAAGGCCAGAGTGAAGAGCTGAACCAGGTATCCAGCACATCTTCATCCTGCGTAAGGGACGCGCTTTCACAGATGGGGCATTTGTCCGGATCCACCGTGGAAACGATGACCTTGCCGCAGTTACCGCAATACCAGACCGGGATGCGGTGTCCCCACCACAACTGCCGGGAAATGCACCAGTCCCGGATATTATTCATCCAGTCGAAATACGTGGCTTCCCAGGATGCGGGAACGATGCGGGTTTTTTTCCTGGTGACGGCGGCGATGGCCTTGGCGGCCAGCGGTTTGATTTTGACAAACCACTGCTTGGAAACCATCGGCTCGATATCCGTTTTACAGCGGTAACACTGTCCCACATTATGCGCGTATGGCTCGGTGCCGACCAGATAGCCGCCTTTTTCCAGGTCGGCGATAACATTGGCTCGCGCCTCATAACGGTCCTGTCCTTTGTACTTTCCGCCATGTTCGTTGATCAGTCCCTGCCCGTCGATCACCGATATAATCTTCAGTTGATGCCGTTCGGCCATCGCAAAGTCGTTGGGATCGGAACCGGGGGTGATTTTTACCGCGCCGGAGCCGAAATCCATCGTTACATAATCGTCGGCAATAACCGGTATCTCTTTGTTCACCATCGGCAAAATAACGAACTTGCCGATCTTGTCCTTGTAACGCAGGTCATCGGGATGCACCGCCACGGCCGTGTCGCCCAGCATGGTTTCCGGACGGGTGGTGGCCACAACAATTTCTCCGCTGCCGTCGGCATAGGGATAACGGATATTCCACAGGAAGCTTTGATCCTGTTTGAATTCCACCTCCAGATCGGAAATAGCGGTGTGACAACGGGGGCACCAGTTGACGATGTAGTCGCCCTGGTAAATCATGTTTTCATTGTAAAGCCGGACAAAAACCTCCCGGACCGCCTGGGAAAGGCCTTCGTCCATGGTGAAGCGTTCGCGCTCCCAATCGCAGGAACAGCCCAGACGCTTCAGTTGATTGATAATAACACCGCCGTATTTTTCTTTCCATTCCCAGACGCGGGCGATAAATTTCTCGCGCCCCAGATCGTGCCGGGTGAGTCCCTCTTTCCGTAGCTGCTGTTCCACCACATTCTGCGTGGCAATGCCCGCATGATCCATCCCCGGCATCCACAGCGTGTTATAGCCCTGCATCCTTTTGAAACGGATGATGACATCCTGCAGCGTGTTGTTGAGCGCATGCCCCATATGCAGCATCCCGGTCACATTCGGAGGCGGGATGACGATGGAAAAAGCGGGGGCTTCAGATTTATCCTTCGCGTGAAAATAGTTATTCGTGAGCCAGTAATCGTATAGTCGTTTTTCGGCCTCGGCCGGTTCAAATGCTTTACCCAACTCTTTGATTGCCATGAAAATTTCATCTCCTGTCTATCAATACTCGAAAAGGGCTTGCGCCCTTTTCAGTCTGCTATTTTTATCCCGCTTGCGCGGGACGAGCGTTAATTTGCCGCAGCTTGCTGCGAGGTGGTTGATTCGCCTGTCTGTGTTTAAAATACGAGGCGGGACAAAAACAATCCCGCCTCTTGACCGACTCTGCAAAACAGCCGTTTACATGAAAATGCCGGTAAGTGTCCGGATATTTTCATCATTCGTTGTGCCCATGCCGGGCATGGAAGTTAGTTAAATTTCAATTCTTCCTTGATTTTACGAATAATCAAAAGAGCGTCCACGCCGGCCACAGGTTTCAGCGGCGCGAATTCCCCCGTCGTAATATCCGTGGCTTCCATGATGCCGCGGGAAGTCACCACCATCACGGCATTGAAGTAAGGCAGGTCCGACCGCAGATCGGGAAACGGCGACGTTGAACCGATAAACTTGGTCGCCAACGAATTGTCGCCGGTCACCTTCATTAAAATATCTTCNNCGGCTTTTTCGGGGTCTTTGAAAGACGTATCAAACGTTTTCGGCGTTCTCTTTTTGTAAAGCACATCAATTTTCAATTCTTCCATAAACAGGGCCGCGGCATCCGCGCGTGTGATGCGCTCCACCAGAGCAATCTTTTTACCTGTAACCGTTCCGGGCATCGCCCGCTGGATTTTCTGGATCAGGTTCCACTGCGCGTCGGCCTGGTTGACATAATCACGTTTTATTTCAAGAACCCGGGCGAACATCGCGGCGGCTTGGCCATACTCCAGCCCCGTCTTGTAGGCCATTCCCATGAAATAGTGGGCGGCGGACGATGAAGGATCGATCTCGACCGCCTCATTAAACGAGCTTTGACATTTTTTCAGCCAGCTCTTATCCTGCTCGCAGTCCACGCCGATCTTCATGCAGGTCTGTTTGCTCAGCGTATTCACACGGATATACCCGATATGGACGGCCAGCTGCTCGTCTTTGGTCTTGGCCAGCCCCCAGGCTCTGTCCATTTGCTCGAGCGCCGCGTAAAAATTCTGCTGATACGCCTTGGTCAGCCCCATTCCGGTGTAAGCCTTGGAGTATTTGTCGTTCAGTTCCAGTGCCCGTTTGAATTCTCTCTCGGCGTCCTGGTACTTTTCCTGATCGATCAGCTTCATCCCGATGAAAACATGATGTTCAGGCGTATCCAGCTCGCCGATCGGCGCGCGGGCCTTTGTCCCGCAGCCGGCAATGACTAAAACCGCCGCAAACAACATGAATAAAAAAAGGACTTTGTTTATTTTGCTGTTCAGAAACATATTTTGCTCCTTTCCGTGAAAAAGGTTTCTTCCCTGAAAATACAATCCGTTTATATTCCAAAATGCGTCGTATAATTAGCTTTAGTACCAGCTTAAGTCAAGTCAATATTACGGGCAGGAAATCCTCTATCTTGATTTTGATTTCCTCTGTCTCATCAGGCCTAAACCAGTTGATGGTTTTGTCCGCTCCAAACCAGGTCATCTGCCGTTTGGCATACTGCCAGGTTTCGCGGTTGATCGAATCCAATGTCTGCTCCCAGCTCTGCCGCTTTCCGATGAAGTCGATCATCTGCTTATATCCCAATGATTGCAAAGGCTTGAGTTTTTCGCTGTAGCCCTTGGCCAAGAGTCCCCTCACCTCGTCAAGCAACCCCGCTTCGACCATCTGAGACGTTCGAAGGTTGATTCTCTTCTTTAATTCGTCCCGTTCAACCCGAAGGCCGATCTTGCAGACGCTGTAAGGACAATCGGCAAACAAATGTTTTTGCTGCAAAGCGATGATGGACTGGCCGCTTTGATCCAGCACCTCCAGCGCCCGGATAACACGCACGGAATCATTGGGATTGATGTGCAAGGCTGCCTGCGGATCTCTTTTTTGCAGAAGCCCGAAAACATATTCCCTGCCGTGACGATCCCGGAGCTCTTTGTAATACTTGCGGATATTTTCATCGACCGGCGGTGTGGCAATGATGCCCTGCAAAAGCGCCCGAATGTAAAGGCCCGTCCCTCCGACAACAAAAACCGGCTTGCCTTCTCTGGCCAAATTTTCAATGATTGCCCTCGCCTGTTCGGAATAGACGGCGGCGTTGTATTCTTCATCCGGATTGACCACGTCAATCAGATGGTGCGCCACTTTTTCTCTTTCTTTGCGTGTCGGCTTGGCCGTNNGCCAGTTGAAGCGCAAGATGAGATTTTCCCGTCGCCGTGGGCGAGCAGATCACAATCAGCGGAATCTTCGGCATTTTATTTCCGTTTAAACATTCTTTCGATTTCATAGAGGGAAAATTGCACGCTGATGGGCCTTCCGTGCGGACAGGTGGCATTAAAAGGGGTTTTTTCCAGATCGCGGCACAAAGCGGCGACTTCTTCGGCGGCAAGGACCGCGTTGGCTTTGATTGCCGCGCGACAGGCCAGAGACACCAGTATTTTTTCCCTGCGTTCCGTAAGAGAAGATACGGACTGTTGATCACTCAATTGATCAGCGATATCCGAAATAATATCGCTGGCCGGAATATGCGGCAGCGAAGCAGGCATGGCCTTCACGACAATGGCGTCCCGGCCGAATATTTCCAAATCCAGACCGATGCCGGAAAGCAGAGACAACGCGCCCTCAAAAAGACTGATCTGCGCGGGCGCAAGACTGACGACTTCCGGCATCAACAGGGGTTGGCTGACGGTTTGAGCCGCCGAGGAGGCCTTTAAGCGCTCCAGAAGAATTCTTTCATGTGCCGCGTGCTGATCCAGCAGCATCAGGCCTTCGGAGCTTCCGAAAACCAGATACGTACCGGCAAACTGTCCCAGATATTCCCGATTGGCAAACGTGATCTTTTCTTCGCCGGCGTCGTCTTCAACGTGCAAGGGAATATCCTCGGGATTTCCCGCGCGCCTTAGCAAATCATCGTGAATCGCCTGCTGCAGGTTCTGCCGCGAATAGCTTTCACGCGGCTCGTTTAAAGCTGAAGGCGAAGCTTTGGGCCGCCAGAACCCGCTGGAAGCGGATGTCGTTGCCCGCGGGGTTAAACGATAGGCAAAGGCATCCGGGGATGTCCGCGCGCCGGCAAGGCTTTGTGCGACCGTTTTGGAAACCAGATCGTAAATCTCCCGGGAATTTTTGAAACGCACTTCCAGTTTGGCCGGATGAACATTGACATCCACATCTTCTCCCGGCAGCTTAAGAAATAAAACAGCCGCGGGATAGCGGCGCGGTTCGATCACCTGACGGTAGGCCGCAAGCACCGCGTGCGTCAAAGTATTGTCCCGGATAAAGCGTGCATTGACAAACAGGAAAACACTTTTAGAATTGGACTTTGTAAACGCCGGCGTGGAAATAAAACCCGTGAGCCCGACATTTTCCTTCTGCGCACCGACCGTCAGGCAATGACGGGTAAAGCCCTCCCCCATGATCATGGCTATGCGTTCGGAAACACCGGAGGCGGCGGGCGCGGAAAACACCTCCCGCCCGTCGGCCTTAACCTGAAAACGCACTTCGGGATGCGCCAGCGCCAGTCGCGTGACCGCATCCAGGCAGGCGCTCTGTTCGGTGGCTTCGGTCTTGAGAAACTTCCTGCGCGCCGGCACATTGGCAAAGAGCTCCGTCACGGTAATCTGCGTGCCGGATGGCGCGCCGGCCGGCAATATTTCGGAAATCGAGCCTGCCTGCGCTGTCGCTTTCGTTCCGGCCAGATCGTCGGGGCGGCGGGTCAGCATCTCCACGCGGGCGACTGACGCGATGCTGGCCATCGCCTCGCCGCGGAAACCAAAGGACCCGGCGCGATAAATATCCTCGAGCCGGCTAATTTTACTGGTGGCGTGGCGTTCAAAAACCAGCGCTGCATCTTCACGTTCAATGCCTGATCCGTTGTCCGTAATTCTAATGGATCCACAGCCGCCTTGAGTAAGTTCGACGCGTACATCCAGCGCTCCCGCATCGATTGCATTTTCGATGAGTTCCTTTACAATCGACGCCGGCCTTTCCACCACTTCTCCGGCGGCAATCTGGTTGGCTACTTCTTCGGACAAAACGACGATACGACTAGACAATCTTCTTTTCCTCTTTCATATAAAAAGCCGCAGCCACTAAAGCGTTCGTGACTGCGGCTTGATGTATTCGATGTTATAATTTTAGCTTAATCCAGAACAATCATCACCCGGCACTTTTTCATAAAGGATGCGTTCTCCGCCGAAGCGCGAATCTGCTGGGCGTCGGCATTGCTGATGACGACATCGGACCGGCCCGCGCCGCCGTTTCTCAGCCCTTTAACCGTTATCGGGTTGGCCGTCACGCGCTGATTGCTCTGCGCCGCCGTCAGATCGCGCGCGTAACCGCTCATGCCCTGCTGGACGGCATATTCTCGATCCACATTGGCGGAACCGTAAACTTCCTTGCCGTCTTCATCATAGATGCGCGGCGACATGGCCGGACGCGCCTGAATGCCGCGGGCATCAACCACCAGCCCGGTATAAGTCACGCCGGCGGGAGGCGGCGGCGGAGGCGGAGGCGATGCAGGGGCGGTCACAGCTGGCGCCACAGGAGGAGCAGGCGCTGCCACCGGGGGCGGCGGAATTTCCTTCCGCTTTTGAATAGACAGAGGAATCATGATTTTCGACAACTCGCCGTACAGCGGCATTCTCAGTTTAACTTCCACGGTGCCGTCGGACATATATTGCTGATCAACAACCACCGCGCCTTTGACCAGACCTTCAACCTGCGTGTTGATGATGTCGCTTTCCACCGTGAAGTCCTTAACGGTCGTGCGGGCGTCTATTTGAACGCCTTTGGTGATCTCCAGCAAATTGCGATAGGCATCCACTTTCGCCGCGCGCAGGGCCATAGGCCGGGCGTTGATCTTACCAAGGCTTCTGTCCGGCGGCGCGCCGATGCCAACCGCTTCGATATATCCCGCCGACCAATTGACCGAACCCTGTCCAACCTTTTCCACCCACTCGGACATAGGGATCGCATTCTGGCAAAATGCAGCCGACGTCCATAATAATATTCCTGAAAGAACCGCCATGGAAACGAATCTTAACTTCATGTTATCCTCCTTTGGTTATCGTCTAAAAATTCGATTGGCTAAAACCGGCTTAAAACTAACAAAATATTCTTCAGGTTGCAATAAGAATTCACAGGTCCGGGGNNCGTAACAAGCCGTATTTCTTTAGAAAGACAGGAGCAACCGAAAATGGATTACAAACAAACCTTGAATCTTCCCCAAACCGATTTCCCCATGAAAGCCAATCTGGCCGCGCGGGAGCCGGAAATGCTGAAAAAATGGGAAGATATGAAAATTTACCAAAAGATCCGGGAGAGCGCCAAAGGCAGGAAGCCCTATATTCTGCATGACGGCCCTCCGTACGCGAACGGCAATATTCACCTGGGAACAGCCCTTAATAAAATCATCAAAGATATCGTTATTAAAGCGAAAAACATGACCGGTTTTGACGGCGTGTATGTGCCGGGCTGGGATTGTCACGGCCTGCCGATCGAACATCAGGTGGATAAAGAACTGGGCGGCAAAAAATCCGGGCTGTCACAGGTGGAAAAACGCCGCGCCTGCCGCGTCTATGCCGAAAAATTCGTTGATATCCAGCGGGAACAATTCAAACGGCTGGGCGTGTTCGGCGAATGGGAAAACCCCTATCTGACCATGGCCTACCCGTATGAAGCCGCAACGATTAATGAGTTCGGCAAGCTTTATCTCAACGGCAGTGTTTACAAAGGCAAAAAGCCCGTTTACTGGTGCGCGACCTGTAAAACGGCCCTGGCTGAAGCTGAAGTGGAATACGCCGATCACCATACGCCGTCTATTTATGTCAAGTTTGCCTTTACCTCGAACATCAGCGACGTACTACCCAAACTGGCCGGCGAAAAAGTTTCCATAGTGATCTGGACAACCACGCCCTGGACAATCCCCGCCAACCTCGCCATTGCGGTCAAGGATGATTTTATTTACGCCGCGGTGAAAATTGACGACAACGTGCTGATTGTGGCCAGGGACATGCTGGACTACTGCCTGGACGCTTTCAGCTATCGCGATAAAAAATATGAGATTCTCGATGAATTTAAAGGCGCGGTGCTGGAAGGCCAAAAGTGCGTTCATCCGCTGGTCAACAGAAACAGCCTTTTGATTCTGGCGCCGTTTGTCACGCTGGAAGCCGGAACCGGCGCCGTGCACATCGCGCCCGGACACGGCCAGGAAGACTACGAAATCGGTCTGGAATACGGTCTGGACAACTACGCGCCGGTGGACGACGCGGGAAAATTCACCGAAGACGTCGAGCACTTTGCGGGACAATT
Organism: Syntrophaceae bacterium; assembly: GCA_003506745.1. GTDB lineage: Bacteria > Desulfobacterota > Syntrophia > Syntrophales > Smithellaceae > UBA8904. The sequence continues at coordinate 2,311 of DNYQ01000226.1, read as the reverse complement.
CGTTTTTGACGCCAACGACAATGTCATTAAGAAACTGGATGAAGTGGGCGCGCTTTTGGGGCACGTTCCCATGCAGCATTCCTATCCGCACTGCTGGCGCTGCAAGAAACCCATCATTTTCCGTTCGACTGAACAGTGGTTCATCTCGATGGAAAAAAACGATTTGCGAAAAAAGGCACTGACGGCCATCAATGAAGTCCAGTGGGTCCCCGCCTGGGGACATGACCGCATCTACGGCATGGTGGAAAACCGGCCCGACTGGTGCATTTCCCGGCAGAGATTGTGGGGCGTTCCCATTACCATCTTCTATTGTGCCACCTGCAAAAACGAAGTGCTGACCAAGGAAATCCTGGATCATCTCGTCGCTCTGGTGGAAAAAGGCGGCGCGGATGTCTGGTTTGAAAAAGAGCCGAAAGACCTGATGCCGAAGCACACAACCTGTCCGCATTGCCACGCCACGGCGTTCACAAAGGAAGTAAATATTCTGGACGTCTGGTTTGACTCCGGCGTGAGCCACGCGGCGGTCCTGGAAAAAAGACCCTATCTGAGTTCGCCCTGCGACCTGTATCTGGAAGGCTCCGATCAGCATCGCGGCTGGTTCCATTCTTCGCTTCTGGAATCGGTGGGGACCCGCGGACGGGCGCCCTACAAAAGCGTTCTGACGCACGGCTTTGTGGTGGACGGCGAAGGAAAAAAGATGTCCAAATCCGGCGGCAACGCTATCGGCGCTGAAGAAGCCATTGCCAAATACGGCGCGGAAATTCTGCGGCTCTGGGTGGCGGCGGAAGACTACACCGATGACATCCGCATCTCCGAAGAAATTCTCAAGCGCCTGATGGAGGCCTATCGGCGGATTCGCAACACCAGCCGTTTCATCCTGGGCAACCTGTATGATTTTCAACCGGACTCGGACAGCGTGCCTTACGATGGAATGCTGGAAATGGATCAGTGGGCTCTGCACCGTCTGCAGGAAGTCATCAAGCGCGTGGCGGAAGCCTACGAGCGCCATCAGTTCCATGTGGTTTTCTACACGCTTTATAACTACTGCACGGTGGATTTGAGCGCGCTGTATCTGGATGTTTTAAAAGATCGTCTCTACACGCAAAAAGCTTCTTCCCCGGCGCGCCGCTCCGGTCAAACGGCCATGTTCATTATTTTAAACGCGATGACCCGGCTGCTGGCGCCGATTCTTACGTTTACCGCGGAAGAAGTGTGGGCGGTCCTGCCTCCCCGGCGGGAAAAAGAAGCAAGCGTCCATCTGGCGCAGTTTCCGCGGGTCAACGAACAATATTTCAATGCCGAGCTGGGCGAACGCTGGAAGGCCATGATTGACGCCAAGGCGGAAATTGCCAAAGCCATCGAGCAGGCGCGCAAGGAAAAAGTCATCGGTCATTCGCTTGACGCCCGGGTTCACATCTCCGCGCCCAATAAAATGCGGGCCTTGTTTGCCACGCATCTGGAAGACTTGCGCGCACTCCTGATTGTTTCGCAATTGCAGGTGGTTGATGAACAGGATATCGTCAAACCCTATAAAAGCGAAGAAATCAAGGGTCTGGCCGTTGGCGTGGAAAAGGCGCGCGGCGTCAAATGCGAACGCTGTTGGATTTACGAGGAGTCGGTCGGAGTGAACGCAGGGCATCCGACGGTTTGCGCCCGCTGTCTGCCGAATCTCTAAATTACAAGCTGGAGGCGATGGGCGATAGGAAACAGCTCGTAGCGCATGGCTCATAGTAGAAACAAAAAAAGCGAGACAGCGCCCGTTTTTAAAAAAAGGTGATAGGAACAGGAGTTTTTTTGAAAAAAAATCTTGCGATATTTATCCTGGGCGCGGCGGTCATCATCGCGCTGGATCAAATTACAAAATCGGCCGTCACGGCAAGGTTTACGCTTCATGAGGTTTTTCCGGTGATCCCCGGATTGTTTAATCTTGTTTATGTGATGAACCCCGGCGCGGCCTTCGGATTTCTGGCCGATGCTTCCGCGACCTTCCGTTATGTGTTCTTCATCGGCATCACAATTGCGGCCGCCGGTTTGATTGCTTATTATTTCGTGAAAAGCAATCTGCGAAATATGCTGCTGGCCGTTGCCCTGACCTTGATTTTCGGCGGCGCCGTCGGAAATCTGATCGACCGGCTGCGATTCGGAGCGGTCGTTGATTTCCTGGATGTCTATGTCGGAGCGGCCCACTGGCCCGCTTTTAATGTCGCGGATTCCGCCATTACCTGCGGCGCAATTTTGATGATCTGGGAAATGATTCTGAACCGGAAAGGCAAGCAATTGTCATAAACCTGATCAGGGATGGTCCAGGCAT
>DNYQ01000023.1 GCA_003506745.1 Syntrophaceae bacterium | reverse complement strand
CATGCGGCCATCTGGGTGGCCATGGCTTTTGCTGCGTTAGGCGAAAGGAAGCGCGCCTGGGATGTCATGGACATCGTTAATCCGATCAATCACACCAAGTCTCCTGAGGATGTGGAAATTTATAAAGTGGAGCCCTATGTTGTTTCGTCCGATATCTATGCTGTCGCGCCGCATGTCGGGCGCGGCGGATGGACATGGTTCACCGGCTCCGCCGCCTGGATGTACCGGCTGATTGTGGAATCACTTATGGGACTGTCTCTGAAAAACGGCAAACTAAGCTTTGCGCCATGCCTGCCTGAGGCTTGGAATGAAATTAAAATTCACTATCGATACGGGGAAACACCGTATCATATTGTCATCCGTCAGACCGCGGGAAAAACGGATCATATCGTCATGACATTAGACGGCCTGATCATATCGGATGCGGAGATCACGCTGGTTGATGATCAGAAAGAACACGTTGTCGATGTGGTTATACCGGCCGTGTCCGATAAAAGTTGAATGCGCCGCTTTTGTAAATCATGACGTTGTCTGGCTTCGGGGGGATGTTTAACTACAGATATTCCCTTTTGAGCTGTTCAATCATCTCGTCGGTCAGTTTTTCCGTTTTGCGCAGCCGGGCGAACTTGTCCAGCAGATCATCTACCGTGATCTGATTTTTTTCTTTTTCGGAAATATCATCGATGATCCGGCCCTGGTGCATCATCAGTGTCCGGCAGCCCAAATCAAGCGCCTGCTGCATGCTGTGCGTCACCATGAATGTGGTGAGGTTTTCTTTTTCCACGAACACTTTCGTCAGATGAATAATCTGGGCGGCAGACTTGGGGTCCAGCGCGGCGGTGTGTTCGTCCAGAAGCAGCACGTCGGGTTTATGGATAACAGCCATCAAAAGGCTTACGGCCTGACGTTGCCCGCCGGAGAGTGAGCCGATGATATTGTCCAGCCGGTCTTCGAGCTGCATTTCCAGCCCGGCTACTTGCTCACGGAAAGCGTTCAGACGGCTGGTGGTAAGTCCCATGCGCAAAAGATGTTTCCGGCCCCGAAGCGAGGCGATTAATAAATTTTCAGCAATGGTCATGTCCGGAGCGGTTCCCATAAAAGGGTTCTGAAAGACCCGTGCAATCCCACGGGCGCGCTGATGGTCTTTCTGACGGGTGACGTCCCGGTCCTTGATAAACACGCTTCCCGTGTCCGGGGAAATAGTGCCGGCCAGCAGGTTGAGCAGGGTCGATTTTCCTGAACCGTTCGTGCCGATGATGGTGACAAACTCGCCCTTGCGAATGGTGAGGTCAATGCCCCGCAGCGCATAGACTTCATTTTGCGTGTCGGCGTTAAATTTTTTGTGAATGTTGGCAAGGGTGATCATTGGCTACCTCTTTACCACGGTTGCTTTTTTTAGATAATCGTCCGGGATGATCACGCCATAGCGTGCGGCCAGGGGAAGCGAAACGCCGACGGCTTCGGGAACATATTCCCGGATGGGAATGTTTCCGGGATCTTCACCGTTGATCACGCGGATAGCCATTTTGGCTGTTTCCACCCCCACCTGATAATAGTCGGCCCCGATGGAAAAGAACGCGCCGCGTTCGATGTCGGACGGATCATTGGTAAAGTAAGGCACTTTGTGCTCCTGCATGACCTGTGCGACGGTCGCTGAGGCCAGAATCACGGTGTTGTCGCCGGACGTGAGAAATGCGTCGACGCCGGCGTTGATGACGGCCATCGCCGCGTCTTTGACTTCGTCTGTTCGGGTCACGGTTCTTTCCACCAGTTCAAAGGAATATTTCCGGGCTGCGGCGCGGGCCTCAAGCGTGCAGGCTTCCGAATTGGCCTCGGAAGGATTCCAGACCAATCCGATGCGCTTTGCCTTCGGGAAAACTGCCCGCATTGCGCGGACCGTGGATTCTACGGGCTGGAATGTGGCTACGCCGGTAATATTCGGAATGTGATCGGCGGCGCTTTTGGCAATACCCATCCGGTAGGGGTCGGTGACGGCGCCGAAAATGTGTGGGATTTTTTTGCTGCCGTTGGCCGTTATCTGCAACGACATTGTCGAAGCCGTGATGATGTAATCATAATTCTGCCGGACAATGTCCTGCACAATCGCCTGTCCGGTGCTGTATTCATTTTGGGCGTTTTTCACATCCACCGTAATATGGTGCTTTTTCAGGACGCCACTTTTTTTGAGTTCATCTTGAATGCCCCTGGCAGTCCGTTCCAAAAGGGTGCTGTCGGAAAAGACAAAGAGCGCGAGGCGTTTGGGGGATGCGTCTTTTTTCGCGCCGCCCGTCATCGGCGTGGCGAAGGATCGCAGAGCCTGAGGAAGATGAATCCCCAGCTTTTTGGCGACATCGGGATTGTATCCGACCGTCAGTTTCCGGTACCGTTCAAAGGGAATCCGTGCCGGGCTTTCGCCCTTGAGGATGCGTTCCACCAGACGCGCCGCCTGCGCGCCGCTCTGGGTATAGTCGTATCCGCAGGCGGCCAGAGCGCCGTCGCCCAGGCGTTCCACGTCGCTCAGAATGACGGGTATCCTGCGGGCATCGGCTGCCTTGATCACGGATTCCAGCGCGGAAAAAACAATATTGTCCGTCACCAGCACAAACGCGTCAATGCTCTGCCCGGTCAAGGCCAGCGCAGCCTGCTGAACTTCCGATGATCCGGTGACGGTGGCGCCGGCAAAGGTCATTGCGGGGTGTTTGGCGATCTCGGCTTGCAACTGCCGGACATTGAAAACCGCATTGACCTGAGACGGGTCCCAGATGCAGCCGACTTTGATCTTTCCCGGCAGAATCGTGGTCGTCAGTTCAATCATTTTATCCATCGGCACCGCTCCGTAAACGCCGGTGACATTGGACAGGTGATGCGCATCGGATGTGCCGGCGCCGATGAGGAAGGGATTGGCGACAGTCGCAAAGACGACGGGTTTGTCTTTGATCTTGTTGATGGCGGCCTGCGTACAGCCGGTGGAGATGGGCACAACCACATCTACGCGGTCGTGCAGAAATTTGTCCAGGATGCTGTTGACGGTGGCCATGTCGCCGTTGGCATCTTCCAGATAGAGGGTGATGTTCCGGCCATCTTCATAACCGAGCCTGCTCAATTCCCGGATGAAGCCGTCCCGCGTCATATTGAGCACATCATGATTGCTCAGTTGCACCACGCCGATGCGCAGCTTCGGCAGATCCGCGGAAGGTTTTTTCTGGAGCATCGTGTAAGTGAAAACCGAGCCCAGCGCCAGAACGATCAGCAGGCCAAAAGCAATGACCGGCTTCTTCCCGGAAAAGAATGAAGATAGGCGCGACGCAGCAATACCGGCTTTTGCCTGCCTTTTCTGAAGGATTTTCGGCGCGACGAGGATGGCCAGGACGAAGACGGCCGTGATCAGTTTTAGATCAATGGGGTTTAATCCGACATAGAGCGCGAGGGCCACCATAAGACGGAAAATGATGGAACCGGCAATGACACTGAGTGTTTTGGCCCAAATCGACCTCAAAGGCAGGATCGTTTCGCCGATGATGACGGCCGCCAGGCCGAAGACGATGGAGCCGATGCCCATGCCGATGTCGGCAAAGCCCTGATACTGGGCGACCAGACTGCCGGAAATACCGACCAGCCCGTTGGCCAGCGCGATGCCGAAAATTTTCATGCCGTCCACGTTGATGCCGGAGGCGGCCGCCATGGCGGGATTATTGCCGGTGGCTCTCATGGAGATGCCGAAATCCGTCCGGAAAAATAATGAGATGGCAAGCCAGAATAAGGCGATGACCGCGCCGAAAATCAGGCAAAGCCATATTTCATAGGGCAGGCCGGGATTGATGTCTTTAATGTAAGCGATGAGTCCCGGTTCGTTCAGCAGCGGAATATTGGACCGGCCCATGATGTGCAGGTTGATGGAATACAGACCGGTCATGACCATGATGCCGGCCAAAAGACCGTTGATTTGAAAGCGGGTGTGGATCAGCGCCGTGATCGCGCCCGCGGCGGACGCCGCAAGAAATGAGAGAGAAAGCGCGATCCAGGGATTGACACCCGCCACGACCAGGACGGCCGTCATGGCCGCGCCCGTGACAAAGCTGCCGTCCACGGTGATGTCGGCAAAATCGTGAATGCGGAATGTGATGAAAACGCCCATCGCCATGAAGGCGTATAAAAAACCGAGGTTGATTGCGCCGACCCAGAGTTCCACGGCTACACCTCGATTTCCACAAGGCCTGCCATACCGCCCGCAAACCGGGATTGTCCGAGAAGATGCTGAATTTTAAAAACGTCCAGTTCGTTAAAAATACGGGCCAGTTCACCGTCAAAATCCGATATGTTATTGCTGATGGGCGCTTTGCCGAAAAGGCCGCCATGCAGATGAAACAAATTGTCTCCGGAAAAAAGGTGCTGAAGCGCCCCGGGCAGTTCCCGCGGATTGCGTGCGGCAATGCCTGTTGCGGCAACAACGGCGCTCGTGTACGCCGGTTCAACGGGAAAATCAAACCAGTCGGGGAAAGACCGGTTGCTGAAAATACTCTCCCGCCTTGCCGTTTGCCGGTTTGAAAACGGCGGTTTTCTGATATTCATCCCCCAGATGCCTTTGCTTTCGGCCAGTATCGTGATGCCGACGAGATTGGTTCTGGAAACACTCAAAAAAGCATGGACGAGATTCGTGAGGTCCGATGCCCCGTTTTCGCTTTTAAAGGACAGCAGATAACGGTAGTCGCCGTTTACGGCGAAACCGTGCAGAAACTTATACGTGGCGTCGGGATCGGCGTGCGCATTCAGCATGAAGTCAACCGACGGATGGCGAACGGCGGGGTAGTAAAAAAAGTTGCCATTCACGACCATCGCCTCGCCGAAAAGATTCTGATAATCGTCAAAGCTCTCGCCCAGTGCGGCCAGCCCGCAGCCCGAACGCATCCGGGAAGTCCCGACAGGCACAACGTCCGCCTCCGTATAGGCGGCGTTTTCCATTTTATCCGTCGAACCGATCAGAAAAAGGGAGCCCGGAGGAGCATCTTTTTCGATATACGCCATGGATATCTGATGGGTCCGGACCCGATGCCCGGGGAAGGTTTCCTGCGTGGCGCGGGTTTGTA
>DNYQ01000022.1 GCA_003506745.1 Syntrophaceae bacterium | reverse complement strand
TGACGCTCCATAACATTGGGTTGGCCCTGCATAAATTCGGCGGCGAGGGCTGGATCTGGGTGGATATTTTCAAAGATCAGGACGGCAAGCCGGGGGATATTCTCCACACGACGCAGATGATCAGTCTGGATGACATTTCCGGCAAGCCCGGTTATCGCTGGGTGGACTTCAAATTCGGCGATAAGGAAAAACCGGTGTTGATGCCCGGCGCTTACTGGATCGCGCTGGGATTTTCCGGCATGCCGATTATGAACTGGTTTTATACTTACGGCAAGCCGGTCGGACCGGTTTACGGCACCCGCTACAAGAGCGTCTTTGCTCAGGATTGGAGCGGCGCGCTCAACTACGAATTTAACTACCGGGTTGTGGGGATGACGGTGAAATAGTCAGGGGTTGNNCCGCGCAAACCGTCGATCACCGCCTCGGCCCATTGCAGGTAGTCGATTCTTCTCTGAATCGGCCAGTGGTCCGGCGGGGCAAAAGCAATGTCATGGATGTTGCAAATTTTATCGGCCAGTTTAATGTGTCTGGCGCGCCGCGACAAATGGGGTGCGTGAGCAATTTGTTTTTGTTTTCTCTCCTGTTTGGGCAGGCTTTTGTCGTCGCTCATCTCCAGCACCAGTCCTAAAATCTCGCTTCCGAAATGGGCGCGGATTTCTTCGGGCGTTGTGTCCGTATCTTCAATCGTGTCGTGAAGGATGGCGGCAATGATCGTGGTCTCATCGTGAACGTCGCCAACGGTCCATAAGATATGGGCCACTTCAATCGGATGGTTGATGTAGGGCGAGGCGGCNNGAATACGAATGATGAAAAAATCCTTTTTAAAAAACCGGATCTGGCGCTTTTGCGCCGGGATCATGCCGTATTCGACATGCATTTTCATACGCGGCGCACCGACGGCCGCGATACCGTGCAGGCGATTGCCGCAAGGGCGCGCGCTCTGGGGATCGGGATTGCCATAACCGATCATAATGATATCCAAAGCGCGCTGGAAATGGAGCAGTTCCCCGATGTGCCAAGCATTCCCGGCATAGAAATCACGTCCCGGGAGGGCACGCACATCCTGGTTTATTTTTACGAACGGCGGCATTTAAAAAAATTTTACACCAAGTATATTCAACCTTTCCTGGGTCAGGACGTTATGAGTTCCACAAAACTGAGCATGGAAGAGATTATTAATTCCGCCAGGCTTTTTCCTTCCGTAACGATATTTCCTCACCCTTACAGTGTGGCCTACACGGGAATCTGCAATCTTAATTTCGAGCCCTCCCGTCTGGAGCGTCTTCTGGAGGTTGTGGACGGCGTAGAAGTCATCAATGCCGGAAATATTCATCGCTGGAATTTACGGTGCGCGCTTCTGGGGTTGTATTTAAAAAAATCCATCACCGGCGGCAGCGACGGTCACTCCCTGTATCACATGGGCCGGGTCGTGACGATTGCGGAGGGTGAAAAATCAGGCCCCGCGATGCTGGATGCCGTGAAAAACGGCAGGGTCCGTGTGGTCGGCAAGGAAATCAATCTGTTACGCAAAGTGGCCTCAAGCACGGCTAAGTTGAATGTCCATGCCGCGGCTTATCCGGGCCTGCTGGGGAAAAACATTCGTTACAGTTACCGCGTAATTCGTATTAAATCCGTTCTCATCCGGCAGCAATTGCAGTTGCGTTATTACCGCAGAAGAAACAGGTTTAATCCGTTTATTTAAAGGAGACCCCATGTTCAGTAAACTGTTTTCAGGCTTTCCCNNTTTTTCTTTGCGATTTTCTGGGCGGTTTTGCTGGCGGCGATTTTTAATCCCCTGAATGAACGGCTGCGGCAAAAGTTTAAAAATCATAACGTCTCGGCGGGGCTCGCACTGGCGGCCGTTATTCTGACCCTGATTCTGCCGGCCGGATTGATTCTTGCTTTGCTCATCGGAGAATCTTTGGACCTCTACCAATCCATCAATACCAACGGCGGTTCCTGGATGCAATCCATTACCGGATTTCTTCAATCCGTGAGCAACCACCCGCTGATGGTGCGTTTTAATCTGGATCAGGGATTTATCACCGATAAATCCGTCGAACTCTTGAAAACTATTACCGAATTCCTTATTAAGAACCTGTCAACGTTTACACAAAACACCTTGGTCTTCTTTGTTGAGTTTGCCGTGGCGCTTTACTGTCTGTTCTATTTTTTTCGTGATGGAGAGCATTTGCTGAAAACCATCGCTCATTATATGCCGGTTGATGACCGACATATCCAAACCTTCATTTCCGAATTTGTTGTGACATCGAAGGCCACGCTGAAGTTTACGTTTGTCATCGGCGGCATTCAGGGATTGCTGGGCGGTCTGGTTTTTTATTTTACGGGGATCAACAATCCGCTGGTCTGGGGGGTGCTGATGATCGGCTTATCCATTGTGCCCGCTGTCGGCAATGCCATTATCTGGGTGCCGGCCGGCATCATCATGTTGTTGATGGGGCATATCTGGCAGGGAATTGTCATCCTCTGTTTCGGCGCCATCGTGATCAGTTCCGTGGACAATCTGCTCAGGCCGATTCTGATGGGCAAGGACATCCAGATGCACCCGCTGTTGATTTTTCTGTCCACTTTGGGCGGCATCGCCGTTTTCGGATTTTCAGGCTTCGTTCTGGGACCGGTGGCGGCCTCATTCTTCCTGGCCGGCTGGAAATTGCTTCTGGANNTTGATCAGGAATCGCCAAAGCGCCTTTCGGTGTTCCTCGCGGGCATAGTCAATACCGATCCGGGGCGTGGATAAAATATCGCGGGCATCAACCGTTTGATGGTCTTCCACCCATAAATGCACGCCCTGGGTCAGATCCCAACCGTTCAGGGATTTATCAATCGCCAGCGCCTGACACAATTTGGCGGGCCCGTTGGTCAGTTCTTTTCCGTGCCGTTTTCGCCTCGCCTGCATTTCGTCAAGGCCCGAAAAAGGCTGGATGGCCCGCACGAGCACCGCGCAGGGCCGGCCCGCGTTCTCCGTTACGAGGTTCAGAAGATAGTGCAGGCCGTAA
>DNYQ01000042.1:1209-5918 GCA_003506745.1 Syntrophaceae bacterium | reverse complement strand
GATATTCCGTTTGTGCCGGGAACCCGAACACTCTCTCCCGGCGAAGAAGGCATCCTGGAGGCCGTGGCCTTCGGCAGGCGGCACGGCTATCCCATCATGTTCAAGGCGCTTGCGGGCGGCGGCGGACGCGGCATCCGCAAAATTGCCAGCGAAGAAGAACTCCGCGCGCAACTGCCGCAGGCGCGTTCCGAAGCACGCTCCGCCTTCAATGACGACCGCATCTATATTGAAAAGTGTGTCGAGGCGCCCCGGCACATCGAAGTGCAGGTTCTGGCCGACGCCTACGGCCACGTCATGCATCTGGGAACAAGAGATTGCTCCATCCAGCGCCGCCATCAGAAACTGCTGGAAATCGCGCCGGCCGATCTGCCGGCTTCCGTTCTGGACGCCATCCACCAGACGGCCGTCCGGGCGGCGCGCCAGGCGGGTTACGTCAACGCCGGCACGGTGGAGTTTCTGGTGGATCCGAAAACCAACGAATTCTGGTTTATGGAAGTCAACACCCGCCTGCAGGTGGAGCACACCATCACGGAAATTCTCACGGGCATCGACATCATCCGCCAGCAGGTTCTGCTGGCCGGAGGCGGCAGACTGGACATTCCGGAGGAAAGAATTCATCTGGTCGGCAAGGCCATCCAGGTGCGCGTCAACGCGGAAGACCCCAAAAACAATTTCATGCCCGAAGGCGGCAAGCGCGTGGAAGTTTATCAGTCGCCCGGCGGGCCGGAAATCCGCCTCGACGGCATCGTCTATCAGGGCTATAAAATACCGACGGATTACGATTCCCTGCTGGTGAAACTGACCGTGCGCGGTTATTCCTGGGAGCAGACCATTCAGCGGCTGAAGCGCGCGCTCATGGACTTTCTGATCGTCGGGCCGAAAACGACGATTCCCTTCTATCTGGCCATCTGCGACGAACCGGATTTCCGGGAAGGCCGCTTTACAACCGATTACCTCGACCGCCATCCCGAGCTGTTTGACTATCCTGAACCGGAGCGGGAAATCGCCAGACTGTCCAAACTCATCGCGGAAATCCACTCGCGGAAAATCAACCCCTACGCCTACTGATCAGGCCATGTTGCAAGGAGACTTTTCATGAAAATCCTGCCCGAAGGAAGAATCACCCCCCGGGAGCTGAAAAAATCAGGGGTCCCGGCAATCCTCGATAAAATGCGCCGCCTGCCGGGCTACTATCTGACCAACACGGAGCGCGACCTGTCGCAGTCCGACTTTAAAAACCGGATCATGCCGCACACGCAGATTCTGGTCGCCCCGGAGCGCAACGCGGCCGGATATTTTTCACTGGAGATCACCGGCGGCGCCTCGGTCCATGTCGATATGCTGCGCAAGCAGATGAACCCCCTCGAAAAGCTTGAGGTCTTAAGCGGCTATATGCCGGACACCCTTTTCCAGACGCTGTGCCGCGGCATCAATCTGTTCGGCTACCGCCCCTATCCGGAAAATGTCATCCGCCTGACAGTGGAGACGTTTGCCCGATACGTCCATGTCTGGCGCGTGTTCGATTTTTTAAACTACATCCCCAATATGATCCCGGTGTATGAGGAAGTGAAAAAGGCGGGCCGGATCCTCGAAGCCGCCGTGTGCTTTTCCACGGGATCGGAACACACCCATAAATTTTACGTCAAAAAAGTCGGCGAGATTCTAGACGTCGCCGGACCGGACATTCTGCTGGCAATCAAGAATCATGGGGGACTAGGCTCTCCCAGGCGCATCGGCGAACTGGTAAAGGCTATTTTGCAGAAATATCCCGATCTGCTGATTCACTACCACGGCCACAACACCGACGGAAACGAAATCGGCCGGATCGTGGCCGCCGTGCAAAACGGCGCGAAAATCGTGGACGCGAGCGACCATGCGCTGACCGGCTTTTACGGACCGCCGCCCCTGCTCACCGTCGTCAACACGCTGGATGATTACGGCTATGAAGCCATCGGCCTCGACCGGCAGGCCGTGATCGACACGTCCAACAAGCTGCGGCATGAGCGACCCTACTACCGGGATTTTGAATCGCAGTTTTTTGGATTTGACCCGACCGTGCAGACCCACAAGCTGCCGGGGGGCGCGACCGGGTCCAGCTTCGAGCAGGCGCAGAAAGGCGGATTTCTCGACCGCATGCCGGAAATCCTGCAAAATGAACTGCCCCGGGTTCAGGTGGAACTGGGCAACTTCTGGAGCGTGACCCCCGGATCGCAGATTTTGTGGACGACGGCGGCCAATAATATCGTCAAGGGCGTTCGCTACAAGGACGCCAGCGACGACTTGAAAAACCTGCTCTTGGAACGCTACGGCAAGTTCCCGTTTTACAAGCCCGCGCCGGAAATTTACGAAGCGGTCTTCGGCAAGGACTGGAAGAAGATTGTCAGAAATGAAGCCGGCTATCAGAAGATCGAGGATGTGGATCTGGATATTGAAAAAAGACTGCTCGAACATGCCATCGGCCGCAAAGCCACTGCGGACGAACTGGTGTTGTACCTGCAGCATCCCCACGACGCGGCGGGCTTCTTCAAGTTCGAGGAAAAATTCGGAAAGACCTGGGTGCTGCCGCCCAAAATGTGGCTTAAGCGCGGCGGATTCAGCATCGGCGACCGGTTCGAATTTCCGGACGCTTACGGCAAGCATCATTCCATTGAAATCGGCCCGCTGCGCCGCACGAAGGACGGCTCGTTTATGACCATCCTCGGCGTGGATTATCATCCGGAACCGATTCTCACGGTTGTGGAAGACGAGGCCAGAGACAAGGTCAAACCCAAAACAATCACCGCCAAGGAGATCGAAGCGCTGGCGCTGGCCGGCGACATCCGCGCAACCCTGAAAGGCGCGGTTAATTCGATCCCCGTCGCCGTGGGAGAAACCGTCAGCGAAGGCGACACGCTGGTGGTGCTGGAAGCCATGAAAATGCTGACCAACATCACGGCGGAAATCAGCGGGGAAATCTCAGAGATTCTTGTCTCCCCCGGTTCATCCGTGGATATCGGGGATAAGTTGATCATGATGGAGATATAGCTAAACACGCTGCAGGCAATTCGTAGGTAATATTATGCTTGACGGAATTCACCCTTCTTGTTAGTTTACAAGCCGACATTCAGTATCCATAGCGTAAAGGTGTCTATAAGTAAGTATTTACACTTATAGAGGGTTTTTCAGATCGGTCGGGCCGCCGTCTGGTTGTTATCAATCAGACGGCGGCTTTTTTTATGCAATATCTTGAAGGAGGTGAGGGTACCGATGATAGATGTCAACGTCAAAGAATTGATCTTTCTTGTTGTTTTTGTTGCAATCATTGCAGTGCCAATTATTGCATCGATCCTGACAAAGAAAAAGAAAGAGAACAGCGGAAAAGAAAAAGATAAAAAATGAATATTACTAAAACCAAAAAATAGTTCGATGATCCATGGCTAGTCCAAATAAATATCTTACGCTTGCAGGCAAAGGCTTTAATATTATTTCCGGTATTGCTGTTATCGCCATGATGCTGCTGTCCACGGCGGATGTTGTTTTGCGCCAGTTCGGCAAACCCATCCCCGGCACATATGAGCTGGTAGGGTTTCTGGGAACGATCGTTGTATCGTTCGCCCTGGGCTTCACCTCGTTGGAAAAAGGCCACATTGCCGTGGAACTTCTTGTTTCAAAACTGCCTCTGCGCACCCAACTTGCCATCGAAACATTCACAAACTTATTCAGTTTCCTGATTTTTGGACTGATGACTTATCAGGCCGTCATCTATACGCTGGATATTCGAAAAAGCGGCGAGGTATCTTCAACACTCCAGATGCCTATTTACCCTTTCATTTTTGGTATGGCTTTAGGCTTTGGCCTTCTGTCTCTCATCCTCATCGCCGATTTTATTAAATCACTGAAAAGGACGATTTCCGGATGACCCATGCGTCAGAAAGAAATTTATGACCAGGCATCATTATCCTCTTGAACCCTTTTTCGGGAAAATCATTGGCCCTTTTGAGCGGTTTCTCCGGCAAACGACTGCCGGCGGAATTGTGCTCATGGGCATGATGCTGCTGACCTTGATTGTGGCCAGTTCGCCATGGGGCGACACCTATCGACATTTATGGGAAACGCCTGTGCTGATCGGGATCGGTGGGGGGCATTTGGAAATGTCTCTTCACGCATGGGTAAATGAAGGTTTGATGGCCCTGTTCTTTTTACTCGTCGGTCTCGAATTGAAACGTGAAATCATGGTNNATGCTGGCGCCGGCGATCATCTATCATCTGTTTAATCCGTCCGGAGAGGCTTCGGCGGGCTGGGGCATTCCGATGGCCACGGACATTGCCTTTGCCGTGGGTATCCTTGTTCTTTTGGCTTGGCGCATCCCGAGGAATCTCATCATTTTCTTGACCGCTCTGGCCATTGCGGACGACCTGGGCGCCGTGCTGGTCATTGCCCTTTTTTACACGCAGACGATCGATATAAACCTCCTGGGCGCCGCCATTGGTCTCATCGGCCTTCTGTTTCTTTGCAACCGGGCTGGTATCCGCTATGCCCTGCCCTATGCTGTCCTCGGCATTCTTCTGTGGCTGGCTCTCCTTAAATCGGGAATACACGCCACGCTGGCCGGTGTGATTCTGGCTTTCACCATCCCCGCGCGCCCGATTTATACACCGCAGCAGTTTGAGGAACATCTCGATGAGATGAAGAAGGAACTCCGCGCAAAGGCTGACCATTCTGAACCAAT
>DNYQ01000042.1:0-1175 GCA_003506745.1 Syntrophaceae bacterium | reverse complement strand
TGGGCAACACTTCCCCAAGGCGTCCAATGGCGCCATATTCTGGGCGCATCCTGGCTGGGAGGGATTGGCTTTACAATGTCCCTCTTTATCGCACAATTGGCTTTTGCCAACAACCCCGGGCTCTTTGAAGAAGCAAGACTTGGAATCATTATGGCCTCCGTGATTTCGGCGGTTGCGGGCCTTTCCTGGTTCTATTTCAGCGCCAAAAAAACAAGGGGGACAGACTGAACTGTCCCCCTATATGATTGAAACGAAAATTTTTGTCCATTCAGCCGAAATTACGCAGCATGCCCTGCGGCCGCGCCATTCTTTCTCAGTTCCTGCCATTTTTTGTAGGCCAGAATGATAACGCCGATGGCCAAAATGATCAGCAGGATATCCACCAGCGACAAAGCAACATTGTTCTTGGGAATATATTTGGTGACGAGCAGGGAAACCAGCGAATAGAGGGTGGTGACCATCATGAAGATCGCCGGCAACACGGTAAACCACGTTGTTTTCTTTCTTTTCGCCAGCCATGCGGACACGGCAATCAAAGCCAGTGACGCCAGCAATTGATTGGCGGAGCCGAAGATCGGCCAGATCGCAGCAAACGCGTTGGTGTAAGCCAGGATATACATCAAAAAAACACACAAGAAAGCATTGAAGAGATAGGATTTCATGATGGCCGGAACGTTTTTAAAAATCACCTGCCACACCTCTTCCAAGAGATAACGGTTCAGACGGACGGCCGTATCCAGCGTCGTAACGACAAAACCTTCGACGAGCAGGATGCCGAAAATGGTCCCGTAAATTGGATCGATTCCGAGGGATTTATCCATCAGTCCGCCGACACCGGCGGCAAACGCCAGAATCGGGTTGGCTTTCACGCCGGCAGCGGTCGGAAAAACAATGCTGACATAATCACTGAACATGATGCCGCAGCCGACCGCAATCATCACGCCGATGGCCAGCAACCCTTCCAACAGCATTCCGCCAAAAGCAATCGGCTTGACATGCGATTCTTTGGAAATCTGCTTGGAGGTTGTACCGCCGGCAACCAGTGAATGGAAACCGGAAATAGCGCCGCAGGCCACCGTAATGAACAGGAAAGGCCAGATGGGCCCCAGCTTACTGGTTCCTTCCGCCATGTTGAAAGCGGGCGCCGAAAAGGTAAGTATCCATCACAAATTAAC
>DNYQ01000082.1 GCA_003506745.1 Syntrophaceae bacterium | reverse complement strand
ATGAATCTGCCTTATACCATGACGCCGGAAATGGTTGCCGATGCCGCCGGAATGTTTCGACCGAAAGTGCTCTACCCCTATCATCAGGGCGAGACGGATACGGCGAAGCTGCTCGCACTGATGAAAGATGAAAAGGACATTGACGTGCGCATCCGGAAAATGAAATAAATGATCGGGAAAAACATGAAAGAATCGCGTTTAATCAGCTTTTGGAAAATGAGCGGCAGCGGCAATGATTTTATCATCATCGACAACCGAGACCTGTCGCTGGATGTCGGTGATTTGCCGGCTTTTGCGCGCCGGCTTTGTGCGCGTAAAATCTCCGTCGGCGCGGACGGTCTTTTTCTGATCGAACCGTCGTTAGTTGCCGATTTCAAATGGCATTTTTTTAATTCCGACGGTTCCGTGGCGGAAATGTGCGGCAACGGCAGCCGCTGCGTGGCGCGATGGGCTTGTCAAACCGGCGTCACCGCCGCAAAACTGTCGATTGAAACGCTGGCCGGCGTCATTGACGCCGAGGTCCGGGATGATATGGTTAAGGTTCGGCTTACAGAACCGTCGCCGCTTAAACAAAATATCCCCGTTTTTCTGGAGAGCGGCGAATGCGGGCTGGATTGCATCGATACCGGTGTGCCCCATGCCGTTTGTTTTGTCGCATCCGTCGAAGCGTGTGATGTTGCCGGCACGGGAAGGCAGATTCGCCGGCATGAGGTCTTTCAGCCCAAAGGCACGAACGCAAACTTTGCCCTGGTCTTGGACCGGCATAAGATGCGGGTCAGAACTTACGAGCGCGGGGTTGAAGACGAAACGCTGGCCTGCGGCACGGGGGTTGTCGCATCGGTGCTGGCCGCCGCCGGACGCAATTTTGTGGATTCGCCGGTGGATGTGACCGTGCAAAGCGGCGAAATCCTGTGTGTTTACTTTTCCCGCGCAGGCGATGTTTTCAGGGAAATTTATCTTGAAGGGAAAGTGAAAATGGTCTATCAGGGA
Source organism: Syntrophaceae bacterium (assembly GCA_003506745.1). Lineage (GTDB taxonomy): Bacteria > Desulfobacterota > Syntrophia > Syntrophales > Smithellaceae > UBA8904. The sequence goes on along the minus strand of DNYQ01000082.1, from coordinate 5,048 downwards.
ATGCTTTTTGAAGAAGCCTATCGATAAAACCGGTTCAGGAAGGAAGAATCACTGTGGAGACAGCCGAACGATTAAAGAAAATTCCTCCATACTTGTTTATGGAGCTCAGAAAAAAAATCAATCAAGCCAAAGCCGACGGCGTGGATGTGATTTCTCTGGCGATCGGCGACCCGGTGGAAGCCACGCCCGGCTCCATCATCGACGAACTGTGCCGGACGGCCCGCGATCCCCAAAATCACCGGTATCCCACCGATGAAGAAAAAGGCATGCTGTCTTATCGCAGGGAAATCGCCCGCTGGTATCTGGAACGCTACGGGGTGACGCTCAATCCCGATCATGAAATTCTCGGGCTCATCGGTTCCAAGGAAGGCTGCCATCACTTTATCCTGGCGCGCGTCAATCCCGGCGACATCGTGCTGATGACGGATCCCGGCTATCCGGCTTACCGCGCCAGCATCCTGATGGGCGGCGGCGTTCCCTGCAATGTTCCCATTCTCCCGCAAAACCATTATCTGCCGGTGCTGGAAGACATTCCGTCGGATGTAGCCAAAAAAGCCACGGCGATGTTTTTGAATTATCCGAACAATCCGACGGGCGCCTGCGCCACGCTGGAATTTCTGAACAAGCTGGTCGCCTTCGCCGGCGAATATGACATTGCCGTCTGTTACGACAATCCTTACAGTGAAATTGTCTTTGCCGGGCAGGAGCGCATCAGTTTCCTGATGGCGCCGGGGGCAAAAGATGTGGGGATTGAACTGAATTCACTTTCCAAGCCGTTTAATATGTGCGGCTGGCGTCTGGGAATGGCGTGCGGCAATCCCGCTCTGATCGCGGGAATCAGCAAGGTCAAGGAAAATACGGATTCCGGCATTTTCAACGCCGTGCAGTACGCCGGCATTGCCGCCCTGCATAACGAGGCGGGCTTTATCGAAGAAATGCTTTCCATTTACGGGCGACGCAGAGAACTGGTTTTGAAAACGCTCAAAAAGATCGGCATCGATTTTTCCCCGCCGCGCGGCACGTTTTATCTGTGGGTGCCGGCGCCCAAAGGCATGACGTCGCTGGAATTCACCAACCGCCTGTTTGATAAAACCGCCGTTGTGGTNNCACCGAAACGGTCGTGCGCGGCCAGGCATCCGTGCCGGACGAACGTTTCGACAAACTGGTCGAAATCTACAAACCGGTCAAAGTTTCACCGGCCAAGGTTCCGTTTTCCGATGTGCACGCCGTGGGCGAGCATCCGTGGGAAGCCATCCGTCAGAACCTGAGCGGCGCGGACGCCATTCTGCATGTGGTTGATGGTTTTTCCCTGCCGGACACTTCCCTTGCCCTGGACGCCTATCGCAAACTGGAAGACGAGCTGGTGCTCTCCGACCTGATCATCATCGAAAAGAAACTCGAGCGNNTTTGCCAAAGCCGCCAACCTTGCGGAGCCGGTGATGGGAATCTGCTGCAAGATTGAGGCGGAACTGGCCGGGCTGGACGCCGCCGATCAGAAAGAATTTCTGTCATCCATGGGCATTGCGGAACCCGCATTCGGAAGGATTATCCGCGGGGCGTTTTCGCTTTTAGGCCGCATTTCTTTCTTTACGGTCGGCGAAGATGAGGTCAAGGCCTGGGTGATACCCGCCGGGACCAAAGCGCCCAAAGCCGCGGGCGCCATTCACAACGATTTCGAAAGAGGTTTTATCAAAGCCGAGGTCATGTCCTTTGATGATTTTATGGCCCATGACGGATCACAAGCCCAGGTTAAATCAGCCGGCCGCCTGCGCCTGGAAGGGAAGGAATACATCGTTGCCGACGGTGACATTATCACCTTCCGCTTCAACGTCTGATGGGCCCCGCGGCCGCGTCCTCCAGCGCTTTCAGGTAGTATTCCGTTTCCGCAACCGATCGATTGACCAGCGGTTGATTCAGTCCGGTCCCTTCCGAGGAAACGTTCACGAACCAGTTGTTGTCGTTGATCCGCTGGAAACGGATGGTGATTAACGTGTTGCCGTGAAAAAAAGAATCCCGATGGATTCTGATCACACCTTCCTCATCGTCCTTTTCGCATTTGTCGCCGGGGAATGTTTTCTTTGCCGTTTCAAAAGCCAGATACGTCTTGGGGGGGGGGGATGCGATCCACCGAAAAAATGCTGCGGCCATGTAATATTTTATGGTCAAATAGTATCGGCAGACTTGACATTTTGCCGATGTTTTTGTACCATACCATCCCATGAATACTGCAAAAGAAAAAGCCATCGAGATTATCCATAAGCAGGGCGGGATTATCCGCACCCAGGAAGCCTTTCAGTTGGGAATCCACAGGAGAACCCTGTACGGTCTCCGCGATGAGGGCGCGCTTTTTCCCGTTGCGCGGGGTCTCTTTCACCTGGCAGACGGTCCGGACAGCCTGCCTACCGAAATCGACCTGGTCAACGTGACCAAACTCGTTCCCCACGGGGTCATCTGCCTCATCTCCGCCCTTTCCTTTCACGAACTGACAACCGAAATTCCGCATGAAATCTGGATTGCCGTGGAGAGGAAGGCCCACAAACCCAGGGTTAAATATCCGCCGGTCCGGACCATGTTCTTTACGGGCGCCTGTTTCAATGAGGGCATTGAAGTTCATCGGATCATGGAACAGGATGTCCGCATTTACAATGCCCCCAAGACGGTAATCGATTGTTTCCGTTGGCGAAACGCCGTGGGAACCGATGTCGCCCTGGACGCAGCCCGGGTGTATCTAAAGCGGCGCGACGCAAGCCCGTCCCGGTTGATGGACTATGCCAAACTCTGCAAGGTGGAAAAGCTGGTGACGCCTTACCTGGAGGCGATGGTGCCATGAGCGCAAACCAGGTTAAAAATATTGCTTCATCTGTTAAAAACCGACTTCTGGCCGCTGCGCGTGAAGGTGGAAAACCTTTCCAGTCATTGCTGACCCATTACGCGCTGGAACGCTTTCTCTTTCGCCTTTCCCAGTCGCCCCTGAAAGAAAAATTGCATCTCTGGATTTGGCGGAGCTCAACAGTCGCATGAAGGACTTCTATGACATCTGGATATTGAGCCACGAATATCCGTTTCAAGGAGCGGTGCTTCAGGAAGCGATTATCGCCACCTGTGCAAGGAGGTCAACGCCTTTGAACTCCAGGGGGCTGGTCTTTTCCATAGAATTTGCCGACAGATCCGACAAGCAAACCCAGTGGACGATCTTCCTCCGGAAAACTCAGATTACAGGCATACCGGAAGATTTCCCGGTGATCATGGAGGGCATGAGAAAATTCCTGCATCCCGTCGCCGAAGCAAGTGAAAAACAGATGAGGTTTGAAAAAAAATGGCGGCCCGGCGGCCCCTGGCAATCATAGAATCGAATAATTATCACCTTTCGCTTCAACGTCTGACGGGCCCCGCGGCCGCGTCCTCCAGCGCTTTCAGGTAGTATTCCGTTTCCGCAACCGATCGATTGACCAGCGGTTGATTCAGTCCGACACCTTCCGAGGAAACGTTTACGAACCAGTTGTTGTCGTTGATCCGCTGGAAACGAATGGTGATTAACGTGTTGCCGCGAAAAAAAGAATCCCGATGGATTCTGATCACGCTCTCCTCATCGTCCTTTTCGCATTTGTCGCCGGGGAATATTTTCTTTGCCGTTTCAAAAGCCAGATAACTTGCCTGCCAGAGCGTTCCCGTGAGAATGACCGGACGCAGAGGCTAAGAAGGTGCTACCGATGTCTGGGCCGCGCTGCACGACGACAGCAGTAAAACCCATAAAAGCAAAAATAATAAACCGTTCCGTTTCGTTCTTTTCAATCGGTCCCCTTCACTAGGAGGCTGTCCGAGAACTCAATTTTACTAAATTCGGCTTCTGTAATATCAAGTAGTTACGAGTGCAAAAAAGGCCTAAAAAGCTATTCTCGGACAGCCTCCTAGACGGCTTCGGCATCCGTCATTGCTTCTTTTGATCATAGCGCCAATAAAGGGCCGAACGAAAAGCTCACCCGCGCGCTTTAGCGCGTCCGGCGGAACGTATTGTTCGACCTTTTTCGTTTATTTGTACCATTTCATTAATTAAGCGCACCTCCAGACGGCAGCCAAGTGCGTGTGCATATTTTTGTAATGTCGCCAAGGATGGAGAGTGCTTTCCGCTACCGGACTCCAAGCGAGCAATCGCTGATTGAGTGGTGCCGATACGCTCGGCAACTTCCGCCTGCGTAATGCCGGCGGAGGAACGTGCCTTGAGAAATTCGTCCAGAAAAGCAAATTCTTTGTCAAGCTGATCGTATTCAGATTTTACATCCGCGCGTTTAAGGGCGCGAGCCTTAAGTTCTTTGTGAGTGAGCATCTTTGATCTCCTTCAAACGCCGCNNCCCCCCGCCAAATCCCGGCATTCCTGTCAATAAATAGAACCGTCCCCATTTACTACAAAATTATATTTGATTCTCTTTTCAATGGTATGATATAATGGAATACCATCAAAGGAGGTTGATTATGGGAAAAACTAAAATAGCAATAACAATGGATGCCGAATTTATCGGTGAATTGGATAGACTGGTCGAGAAGAATTATTTTCAAAATCGCAGCCAAGCAATCTGTGATGCTGTGCGCGAAAAACTAGCCAGAATGAAGCGCAGTCGGCTATCTATTGAATGCGCAAAACTCGATCCGAAATTTGAAATAGCTATGGCGGAAGAAGGATTAGCTGAGGATGTGAGCCAATGGCCAGAATATTAAGAGGTGAAATTCGATGGGCGGATTTAAATCCCGTGCGAGGTCATGAACAGGCAGGGTTGCGCCCTGTACTCATCCTGAGCCACGACATTTTTAATGAAAGCTCAGGTACAGTTATAGCCGTGGCTATTACAAGCCAACCACAAAAGGCTGGATTCCCCTTAACCCTTGAACTCAAATCTCCAAATTTACCCAAGAAATCATGGCTTAAAATTAGTCAAATCCGTACCCTGTCTGTGGAAAGAATTGGGAAAGTCATTGGCAAAGCATCTCTGGAAGAATTGAATCAGACCATTGACGGGCTGAACGAAATTATTGCATAACATAATCGGGTAAGG
>DNYQ01000049.1 GCA_003506745.1 Syntrophaceae bacterium | reverse complement strand
GGCCGTCTTCTTCCTTATAGTCCTCAAGGACTCCCTGAAAATTCTTGATGCCTTCTATTTTCACGTGAGTTCTGATTTTGACTTTGGCGCCCAGGAATTTCTCAAAATCCTGATCGCGCGAGATCGGGCGGTCAATGCCCGGCGATGAAACCTCCAGCGTGTAGGGTCCGCGCGACAGATCATGAACGTCCAGAATGTCACCCAACTGATTGCTGACCGTCGTGCAGTCGTCCAGCGTGACGCCGCCTTCCTTATCCAGAAAAAGCCGAAAAACCCAGCGTAAATGCATTTTTACGCATTCAACATGAATCAGCTCCATGCCTTCGGAGGTGGCCACCGGCTCGGCTAACTGCCATATTTTGTCTTTTAAATCATCCGTCATATCAATCGCTTCAGAAAATAAAAAAGTGGGCGAAAGCCCACTTCAGCAAACTACTTTCAGTGATGGTTGAACTGTCCCTACCACATGAAAACAGGCAATGCAAGCACTAATTTACCGGCCGGGAATCCAGTGGCGCGGGTGCCAGCGTCCAAACCTCTTGCGCCTTGGGCTTCCCGAACTGAAGACGGAAAACACACGACCCCGCCTGCAAAATCAGTCTTGCCGAGAGCGACGGACGGCCGTTTTACTGGGCGGAGATAACCACCTTGGCCTCGCTTAAATAATCATTCCCGTGGGCTGTTGTCTCTTTGATCAGACGGGCCGCTTCGCCTTTTACAACAATCATTTTCTCTTTCGTAATTCCGGATGCGGGTATGATCATCACGTTGTCTCCCAGGCGCGGATTTTTACGGGCCTGCTCGATGGTGTCGGCATAACGCACAATGCCGTGCGTGCGGATAACCGCAGGATTAACACTCTTCGCGGAATAGATCGTGACCGGGGAGTCGCCTATATCCTCGACAATGACCACGGGCAGCAATACGCGCTCGAAAATCTGTCCTTCCAGATTGACCACAATCCCGGTCACCGGCCGGGTGGCGTCATAAATAATTTTGTATTCTTTGGGCGGCGGGGGAACATTGACCACCGGGGTTTCCTGTAGTCTTTTCTGCGGAACGAACGGGGGATCATTGTTTTGGCCCACATTTAAAGCCTGGACGATGGTCGTCGTTCCCGGACAGCTGCTGATACACACACGCATTTCCACGGTGGCCATCAGGGACCCGTCCGGTTGCCTTTCATAGTCTTCTCTGTAGATGGTAGCGCCTTTCACGACGCCGTCAATTTGCGTTTTGATGATATCCTGGCTAACCATAAAATTTTCCACAGTCGTTGCTGCGTCAATCTTCACGCCTTTAATCATTTCCAGGAGATTGCGATAGGCATCGCCTATGGCGGCTCTTCTGGACAACGGTTTCGATTGGGCCATATTGCCCTTTGCCACCGCCCCGTAGCCAACGGCGCTTATGTATCCATCCACCCAGTTGACTTTGCCGTCTACGTCAGCGTAAGCCGTCGGCGCAAAGCACAGCCCCAATACCAAAAGCAAGATACAAACCATCGGGAAGCTCTTCTTCATTGCCATAATTACCATCCCTTCTTCATTCTCTTTAAAAAATACCGGCACTTGTTTCCACGGCCTAAAACCGCCTTCGAGAAAAAATCCTGCCTTATTTGCCCGCAAGCGTTCCATAATATTTCAAGCTGATCGAGGCAATCTTGCCCTCCCGGGTCGGCCAGCCTGAACCCTCGGCGCCGACGGCATGGATGATCTTCGGCTTCGGATTGAGTGACATCAGATCAACCTCATACGTGAGCCAGCTCCCCTGGCTCACTTTCGTCCCGTGCCAGGTCTGGCTGTTTCCCGTGGGATTGGCGTAATAGAACCCATGCCAGAACATCCTGTTTGCTTGTGATTCCGATGGGTTAGCCATACTGCCCAAGCCGTTGCGAACCACGCCGCTGACATCGGTATATGTCACCATGACCGCGACCGGGGCTTCTCTCCCCTGCCAGCCTGTTCCGGTCAAGGTTTGCTGCACGGCTTTCACGACAGCCTTCAGAATCAGTTTCTGGGCGCCGGAGACATCCGCATTGATCGTCTGCATAATTCCCATACGGGTATTAACGGAGGTATTACGAAATTTAACTCCGTCTGATTCCCTGGTGACCTCGTCGCGATCTCCCGTTGATTGCATCCAGCGATGAATCGTCCATCCGCTGAGGCTGCCGAGCGAACCATTGGCAAGAAGCTCCTTTTCGCCAAATGCCGACGGTGTCGTTCCCGTTTTGATTCCTTTGATTTCCACAAAACCCGCACCCGACGAACCGCTGTTGTGTGACCAGGTGGCTTTGTCGGAATCAACCACGGTGTAGCTGCCCGCCTTGATCTCCACGTTCGGACGGACAAACCAGTAGGCGTTCTTCACGCCGCCCTGTCCCAATGCTCCTTCGGCCTGCCATGGACCATAAACGGTTCCGTCACTGTGCCTGATCGCTATCGTCCCAGGCAGTTTGCCGTTGTTAAAGTAATGATAGGTATAAATGAACGTCACTCTATGNNGTCGGACCGTTCTGAACACCCGCAATATTCCCGTTGGCGTAAATCACCGGATCCGTCACCGACGGTAAATTCTGCTGGGTGACGGGCGGCGTTGTTTGCGACAGCTTAACCATCTTCGTCACTTTAAGTCCGGCGCCATATTCCACTTCGACCAAGAAATTCTGCCCGGATTTGAACCAGCCGGAGTCATTGCAATAAAGATCAAAAGTCTGACGCCCATTGAAGGTCCCCAGCGTCTTGACGTGCGAGGCGTTCAATTGGCGTCCCTGCTGAAAGACTCCGAGCATCCAATAAGACGATGACTTGCTGTGCCAGACCTGACCGCCCGCAAGCGCTCCTGCATCGTTCACGGAATAAATAGCAATCGATGTAAGTTCAGTCGGAGCGGTAAAGATGATTTGAAGCCCGAATCGGCCATCCAAGGTACCTTCGGGACGACCCGAACCCCATTGCCCGACCTTATCGGCGCTCTTATCAACCCATGTAAAGGATTCTATCGTCGCCTGGACAACCGGCGTCGTCGGAACCTCCTTTAGGACGTGGACCGTTGATGACCCCAGAAGGGGTCCCTTGATAATCCAAAGACCGCCCTCTTTTGTATAGTTTTCGTAACGCGTGGCCACATTTCCATTTTCGTGATAAAAAATAAGTTTATTCCCCTCGATGCCCCAACGGGATTCATTCGGATGGCTATACCCTTCGATCCGACCATTCGTTGACAGCTTGATCTTCTGCGCAATGACAGACCCATCTCCTCGGCCGAACTGCCACGTCTTTGCCATTAAGTCCGCCTGTGTGATCGGAATGGCTGTTGTTACAGGTGTCTGGAGGAACAGAAAGACGTCTGTTGTGTTGCCCACTCCGCCATAATCGACCGCCGACGCGCGAAGCAGAAACGGCTCATTCACCGGTAGGAGTTTCGTGATGTCGATCTCCCCTGCCCCGAAATCAAACTTTTGGCCCCCCATCTTTTCAATGGCGGCATTATCCGCCAACACGGGATCGTGGTTCCCGATTACGACCCGCTTCAGCAACTTCCCGCCGGGATTGAAAACCTCCAGAAGCAGGAAATTATCCACAGTCCAGCCCGCCGTGCCTTGGGCATTCCCCGCCAGCAGGACCTTACGCGAGGACTTCATGTTCAGATAGTACACTGCAGAGTACATCGTATAGGGGGTCTTATCCCAACTCGACGTCTGCATTACCAGATCCGTCCGCAGATTCTTCTTGAAGGCGCTCGAGTCCTGGTTCGGCACGGCCTTGATGATCTGAAGAGAACTCAGTGTATCCAGTTGCACAACCGGACCCGTCGGTTTTGGGGGCTGCACAGGCGGCACAACCGTCGTTGTCCCGGTTTTAATTCCCTTGATTTCCACGAACCCGGCACCTGCGGAACCGCTGTTGTGAGACCACGTCGCCCGGTCCGAATCCATAACGGTGTAGCTCCCCGATTTGATCTCCACGTTCGGACGGACAAACCAGTAGGCGTTCTTCACGCCTCCCTGACCCAACGCTCCTTCGGCCTGCCATGGACCATATACCGTCCCGTCGCTGTGTCTGAGCGCGATCGTTCCCGGCAGTTTTCCGTTGTTAAAGTAGTGATAGGTATAAATGAATGTGACTTTATGCGAAGCATTGATGGTAAAAGTTGTCTCCCGCGTCGGCCCGTTCTGAACACCCGCAATGTTCCCGTTGAAATAAATCACCGGATCCGTCACCGACGGTAAATTCTGCTGGGTGACGGGCGGGACTACCGGTGGGGTAACTGCACCCGTGCATAAACCGTTCTGGCAACTCTGACCGGCCGGACACTTGACGACAATCCACATCGCCGAAGAACTCTGATTACTCCCGGACGGCGCATATTCGTTCCAAAGCTCTACTTCAATCGTATTCAATCCGGGCTGCAGTTTCACGACATTGGACAATATATATTGTTCACCAATGGCTTTCCCAACGGCATCGTTTTTACCCAAGCTGGCCGTCTGCCTGGCGCCCGAGGGCGATATAACGGTAAAGTTGGCCCAGTCGTCGGCGCCCCACGGCACTTTTCCCGCTTCATCTGATGTAACGACAATTTGTGCGTACTTGTCAGGAATCATCAGTTTAACGGTCTTTTTAAAGAAGGCTCCCCTTGATCCATGGTGTCCGGCAATAGCATCTGTTATTTTAATCTGACATTTTCCCTCAGAAATCACCGGCGTGACAGGCGGTGTCACCGGCGGCATTACCGGTGGCGTGACAGGCGGTGTCACCGG
>DNYQ01000131.1 GCA_003506745.1 Syntrophaceae bacterium | reverse complement strand
CAAGAGGGGCATTTTACCGTCGAGGAATAAAACGATGATCAACTTCAAAATATTTTCCGATTATATCTGACCCTTCTGCTATATCGGCAAGGCTGTTGTCGATCAGCTGAAAAAGGAATATCCGATTCATGAGCATTGGGTGAGCTACGAGCTGCATCCGGAAACACCGCCCGAAGGCATGTTGCTGTCCGAGAGATTCAAAGGAAGAGACTTGTCATCGTTTTATAAACAATTGCGCGCGCGGGGCGGGGAATTGGGTATTGTGTTCAACAAACACACGTTGCTTTCGAATTCACGGCTGGCGCTGATGGCCGGCGAATATGCCCGCGACATGAACCGGCATGAAGTGTTTCATGATAACATGTTTCAGGCCTATTTCACGGAAAGCCTGGATATCGGCCATTCAGACGTGATTGCCACTGTCGCCGTCAAAAGCGGTCTGGATGCCAAAGAGACGCTTACTGCGGCAAGCGACGGCCGCTATGCATCGCTGCTTGCTGAAGCCGGCAAAGAAGGCCGGTTGATCGGTTTAACGGGCATCCCTCTGTTTATCGTCAACAATCAACACAAAATCGTAGGCGCCCAGCCACTGGAAGTTTTCAGAGATTTTTTTGATAAAATGAAATGAAAGGATGGCAGGTCTAAAAAAAACTTTTTCGAAGACCACTCCTGAATGCATCTCCTGTCTCACAAAGTGTCGTCCTACTGTTTTCGTTTTCATTTGACTAAATATTAGTTGCTTTTTTAACTCTTTTTTAATAGTTGAACTTATGCGCCGTTCTTTGGGATCTTTATTTTAAAATCCAGATTAAAATTTCCAAAAGACAAATATTATTAATTGATTAAAGGAGAAATGAATGAACGACAGCAGTATGACCAAAAACAAGAAGCTCATCTCGTGGGTGGATGATATGGCCAAAATGTGTAAACCGGAAAAGGTTTGCTGGTGTGATGGTTCCCAGGACGAATATGATGCCATGCTCAAGATCATGGTTGATTCAGGTCTTGCCACTGTGCTCAACAAAAACAAGCGTCCGAATTGTTTTCTTTTCCGATCTGATCCTTCCGATGTGGCACGGGTTGAAGACCGGACGTATATCGCCTCGAAAACGAAAGACGAAGCCGGCCCCACCAATAACTGGATTGATCCGGACGCCTTAAAGGTAACCATGAAAGGACTCTATGATGGCTGCATGAAGGGCCGGACGATGTATGTCATCCCCTTCAGCATGGGCCCGGTGGGTTCGCCTATCGCCCAGATCGGTATCGAAATTACCGATTCTCCATATGTCGTTGTGAATATGCACATTATGACGCGAGTCGGTCAAAAGGTGCTTGACGTTCTGGGAGAAAACGGTGTGTTTATTCCCTGCCTCCACTCGGTAGGCAAACCGCTGGCAGCCGGGGAATCCGATGGTTCCCAATGGCCCTGCGCGCCGATTGAGAAAAAATACATTTCCCATTTTCCAGAAGAAAAAACCATTTGGTCCTATGGCTCTGGATATGGCGGAAACGCGCTTCTGGGCAAGAAGTGTTTTGCGCTGCGTATCGCATCGGTCATGGCCAAGGAACAGGGCTGGCTTGCCGAGCATATGCTGATTTTGGGCATCACCAATCCCGAAGGCGAGAAAAAATACGTGGCGGCTGCTTTTCCCTCAGCCTGCGGCAAGACCAATCTGGCCATGCTGATTCCCACCATCCCCGGTTGGAAGGTGGAAACGGTTGGTGACGATATCGCCTGGATGAAATTCGGCGCAGATGGACGGCTTTACGCCATCAATCCCGAATCCGGCTTCTTCGGCGTTGCTCCCGGCACGTCGCTGAATTCCAATTATAATGCCATGAAAGCCATTGAGAAAAACACCATTTTCACCAATGTCGCTTTGACCCAAGACGGCGATGTCTGGTGGGAAGGCATTGGATACGATGCACCGGCCGGCAAGATCATCGACTGGACCGGCAAGGCATGGACCAAAGACAGCGGCAGAGTTGCCGCTCATGCCAACTCCCGGTTTACGGCCCCGGCCAAGCAGTGTCCCGCCATTGACCCTGACTGGGAAAATCCAAAAGGTGTTCCGATCAGTGCAATTCTTTTTGGCGGCCGACGCCCGAGCACCATTCCCCTTGTGCATCAGGCGCGTAGCTGGAATCACGGTGTTTTCCTTGGATCGATCGTGGGTTCCGAAATAACCGCCGCGGCCATTTCCGCAAACATCGGACAGGTCCGACGCGATCCGTTCGCCATGTTGCCTTTCTGCGGTTACAACATGGGTGATTATTTCAAGCACTGGATCAACATCGGCGCAAAATCGACGGAAGACAAGCTTCCGAAAATCTTTTACGTCAACTGGTTCAGAAAGACAGCGGACGGCAAATGGCTCTGGCCCGGATACGGTGAAAACAGCCGTGTGTTAAAGTGGGTCTTCGAACGGGTATCCGGAAAGGGGAAGGCGAAAGAAACGCCGATCGGCTTTATGCCCACAGAAGATGCTATTGACACGACCGGTCTGAATATCGGCGCAGCCGATATGAAGGAGTTGCTCAACGTCAATCAAGACGAGTGGAAAGATGAATTGGCCAGTATCCGTGAACATTACGCCAAGTTCGGTGATCGTCTGCCCGCGGAACTCATAAAAGAGCTTGAAGGTCTGGAAAAAAGACTGGGCTGATTTATAGTATAATCAGGTGTTAACTCAAAGTCTGACGGCGAATTATTAAAAGGCGGGTTTGCATTTGATTCATTAGATGGTCGAATGCAGCCTGTCTTTTTTCTTTCCATAAAATATTTTTACTCTTGCGTTGTTTTCAGGAAGTTGTATTATTTTTCCCGGTTTTTAACTTTATGTTTTTTGTAACTGAAGTATCAAGGAATCTAGCGCTAATGTCTTCTATCACATCGCCACTGTCATCATCTATAAGTCCTGCCGCTTTTGAAACGCTAGTCACCGTACTCGGTGTGGTTTATGTTCACCGTAAAACAAGAAACGGTGGAGATATTTACCTTACACAATTCGGTCTTCCCGTGGCCGGACTATTAGAACCATCAAACTGGTACGAAGATCCTTGGTTTTCGAACAAGCGCCAAAGACTGAAAGGCACCAGTGCCGTATACAGGGTGCCAACTAAAATGGTGGACGGCGTTGCACTGGATCTTGTTGTAAAAAACTGCCGGGTGGGAGAAGACGTGCCGCTGGATACGCACACGCTTATGCAATTCATGAATACCGAATTCAACAGCCCGTGGGAGGAATTCTCGCTCACTTTTGAAATGCGCGAAGGAAGATACGGCCCCCGGAGAATTACCACATCAACACAGTTGCCGCTCGCCATCTATGTGCCGCCCGAAACCATGCAACTCTGGCAGAGCGGACGTTCGACGGATAAACTTAACCGCATCCATGCAAAACATCCGGGCGTTGATGTCGATATCCTGAAGCAATATAAACTCATCTACCAGTGGATACGCGGCAAAGATGTTGTAGAAACGCTCCAGGACGTAGGCATAACGGGAGAGGCCGCAGACGCCGTTGTCAAGCCTGTCACTCTCAAAGTAATATCAGATATGGCCCAAAAAGGTTTTTATGTAGCGGACATGAAGCCCGTGCACATCATTCTGGAGGAAAAGCAGGTCAATCTCATTGAGAGCATCAGGGCTGACAGCCCCGACAGGTCCAAAGCACAAACTGACCTGATTACAGGCATTATTGAAGCGGGAGACTATTCCGTTGTTGATTACGAGTTGCTGATACGGACCCCTGAACATGAAGAACAGGTGAAAAGTCAGAAGCGTCATGCTTATCATGACGAACAGCGCAACCGCTGGCGTGCCACTCAACTGCCCAGCCATCTTGGCGTTATGGAGATCATGGGAGTGCCCTATATCCATGGTCCCGTTGAAAGCACGGGGGGACATTTGTGGGTGGTTGGCCGAAACGGTCAACTTTTCGATTACTTTTTGCCCGAGCGCTGGCGCAAAACTCATTCCTGGAAGCTATCCGAAAAAACGGACACCTATTATACCTTTACCAAGGACCATATTCATATCGTATGGAAAATATCCCGCGTGGGCGAAACGGTGATTGTGCAAAACAATGATGACCGGAATCAAAAAGCGGTGGAATACGGATACAACAGCCCGTTTGAGGAGTTTTCGATTGCGCAGTACCTGAGCGATAAGGGCATTCCCACTGTGTATGTTCGCGCCATTTACATGCCCGGCAGTGCCAAAACAGAGCAATCCACCGATCGACGAAGATATGAATCGCACAGTCATCTTGTGAATAGTCTGGGCGAACCGCTACTGCGCGAAGATCGGAATTTCATATCCATCCGCGGTTTTTTTAACGGTACCGACAGCTGGGTGGTAGGTTCCCATGAACTTTTGAAACCGATGAGTCTCAGCCAGGCCGAAGCGGAGGGAATCATATCCGCCAAAAACAAGACTCATCTTCGCGAAGCCATGATTGAGCGTCTGGCAAATGCCGGCGTTGACGGTTCTCTGCTTGAAACCAACGATCTCATTATCTCGCTGGACAATAAAAACAATATCACCACTACGGAAGACCATCTACCCGAAGTGCGCATCTGCAGTTTTGAACTGCTTCGCAGGCTATAAAAATATTTTAACGATCAGAGGTCACCATGCTTCAGAAAACATTTTTAACCTTCGCTGTTTTATTTTGTTTTATTTCCCCATCCATTGCCGCTGATCTAAGCCCGATGAAACTGCCGCCGCCGGATATGAAGGGTGGAAAGCCGCTGATGCAGTGTTTGAAAGACCGCAAGACAGACCGGTCATTCAGCACAAAGAAGCTGCCGGTTGAAGTACTCTCCAATCTGCTGTGGGCGGCTTGGGGGATCAACCGGCCGGACAGCGGCAAGCGCACGGCGCCTTCCGCCCATAACTGGCAGGAAATCGACGTCTATGTTGCGATGGAAGAGGGCCTTTATCGATACAATGCCCGAAACCACGCGCTTGATCCCGTATTGAAGTCGGATCTGCGCAAGAATACAAGCCATCTGCTTCAGCCGTTGCGCGGTTCTATCACGGGTGCGCCGCTGCAATTGATTTATGTGGCCGATTTTTCCGGGATGGGCTTGACCACAAGCGATG
>DNYQ01000228.1 GCA_003506745.1 Syntrophaceae bacterium | reverse complement strand
GCGGCCCGCTCGGTGCTGGATCCCAACTTCATGATGGAACCCTTCATGCGCGCCTTTGCGGCGGCCGTGCTGGGAGGCCTGACCAGCATTCCGGGTGTGGTCATCGGCGGATTGATCCTGGGGATCATCGAAAACTTTTTCGGTTATATGTGGCCGGAATGGAAACCGATCGTGGCCTTTGTGGTCATTATCCTTATTATTACCGTCAGGCCCAGCGGGTTATTCTCCAAACATTATGTGAAAAAAGTTTAGGGCTTTTAACCGCTGTCCACTTCGGTATGGATGGCTTGATGCATGCGGGAGATTTTTCATGAGCGGGAAGAAAATCACCATCATCTTTTGCGCCGTCGCGGCATTGCTTGCCGCGGGCTTTCTGATCTGGGATGTTCCCCGCGGCAAGGTGGAAATCCTGCTGGAAAAAAGCGCCATTGAAAAAGCGGCCCTGACTTATTTGAAGGCTGAAAAAGAAGGCGATCTCCTGCAAGCTTACGCCCTTTTGGCCCCCTCCTCCACCTATAAGAAAACGCATTCCTATGAGGCGTTTCTGAAGGATGTTGCCGGCTATCCTTCCGTGAAGATCAATACCTATCGGATTGTTGACATCTATCGCCTGCGGGATAACGACAATCGGAGCGCCTATCCCGATGTCGATAAATTTGTTCAGGTGGAAGTGGATGTGACCTTTGCCAACTCAGGTGAAAACAGCGTCTTCAACTACAGCTTCACTTTTCTGAAGGAAAAAGGAAGCTGGTACAAGGGATAGTCTTAAGCAGAGGTTTAGGGAAACAGGTACCGTTAAACGATTCACAAACTGTAAGGAGGGGTTATGAGAAAAGTATTGATCGCAGTCATGATGGTATGTACGGTTTTTATGATTTCAAGCATAGCCGGCGCAACCAAGCCGGGATTTGACGACAAAGAAATCCGGATTGCCCAGTGGGGGCCTCAGACCGGGCCTGCCGCGCCCTGGGGATCGGTTGCCAGGGGGACGGATATCCTGGTCAAACTTGTCAACGATGCAGGCGGTATTCACGGTCGCAAAATCAAATATTTTATCCGTGACGATCAGTATAATCCCGCCCAAACCAAGGCAGTGGTCAAGGAACTGGTGGAACGTGAGGGAATATTTGCTTTTGTCGGTGGCGTGAGCGCTGCAGCCGGCATGGCGGTGAAAGGTTATCTGGCCGAGAACAAGGTTATCTGGGTTGGTCCCGCAACGGCCATTAATGAATATGTTTTCCCGGTACAGCCCTATCTTTTCGGTGTTTATCCCCTGTATGACGACGAAGCCAGCATTCTGACCAAATATGCCGTGGAAAAACTGAAAGCCAAAAAAATTGCTTTCTTTTATCAAAATGACGCCTACGGCAAAAGCGGCTTGGAAGGCTGTGAAGACAGAATGAAAGCCCTCAAGATGAAGCTTGTCGAGAAGAGCTCCGTGGAACCGGGCGAAAAGGACCTTTCCTCCCAGATGCTGCGCCTGAAAAATTCCGGCGCAGACGTGGTCATCATGTGGGTCAATCCGACCTCGGCCGTCATTGCGTTGAAAACATCCGCGACCATTGGATTTAAACCGACATGGATTTCCTCCAATACGCTGTCCGACTATCCGCTCATGCACAAGATTACCGGCGGTTTATGGGAAGGCGTGATTACCGGCGCGTTTGCTCTGGCGCCCGATTCCAACACGCCCCTTTTGAAAAAATACCGGGAAGCCGCCAAAAAGTACGCTCCGGAAGAACGTTGGGGAACATTCTACATGGCGGGCATTCTTTTTGCCGAACCGCTGATCGAAGCCCTCAAAAAGACCGGACCCAAGCTCAGCACGGATGCCGTGTTAAAACAGCTTAACTCAATGAAAAATTTTCAGGGCATCGGTCCTCCGATTACCTGGACGCCTGATGTTCATCAGGGAACGGACGCCATCATGATCCAGAAGTGCGGTCCTAATGCCACCTACATCACGCTGCAGGACTGGACGACCAATGAATTGGCAACCTGGAAGAAGAAGTAGATTCGGCAAAACAGGAGGCGGGGCCTTCACCCCGCCTCTCTTTGTGACGACAACCGGTTTTACAGTCACGGGTAAAAAAGCTTATGGCGCATTTTAAAGTGGAACACTTGAGCATCGCTTTCGGAGGCATCAAAGCAGTCAGTGATGTCAGCTTTGAGGTCGAGCACAACAAGATCTTCTCGATCATCGGGCCGAACGGCAGCGGAAAGACCACGATCTTCAACATGATCAGCGGTATTTATAAACCCAACGAGGGAGAGGTGATTCTGGAAAAAGAGAATCTGGTTGGTCTGCGTCCGGACACCATCGCCCGCAAAGGTGTGGCGCGGACGTTCCAGAACATCCAGCTTTTCGGAAACGCCACCGTCATGGACAATCTGATGCTGGGACGGCACATCCACATGAAAACAGGCATTCTCGACGGCGCCTTCATGTGGGGAAGGCATTCCCGGTCGGCGAAGGAAGAAATCAGACATCGGGAAATCATTGAGCATATCATTGATTTTCTGGATCTCCAGTCTCTGCGCGATCAGTTTGTTTCGAATCTTCCTTACGGCAAGCGCAAACTTGTCGAACTGGGGCGGGCGCTGGCCCTCGAGCCCAAAGTGCTCCTCCTGGATGAACCTTCCGCCGGTATGAACACCGAGGAAAAGGACGACCTGCGCATCTGGATCAAGGACATTCAGGAAGACTATCAAGTGACGATTCTGCTCATTGAGCATGATATGAATATGGTGATGGGTATTTCGGACAGCATCCTGGCCATCAGCCAGGGTGTAAAAATCATCGAAGGCACGCCGCAGGAAGTACAGAAGCATCCGGATGTGATCGCCGCCTATCTGGGAGAGGAGGACTGATGCTCGCCGTCAAAAACATCGAAACCTGGTATGATCTGATTCGGGCGCTGCACGGCATCTCCCTTGAAATCAAGCAGGGGGATATTGTCGCGCTTTTGGGAAGCAACGGCGCGGGGAAAACCACCACGCTGAAAACCATCATGCGTCTTCTGGAGGACGATCAACCGGAAAAAGGCACGATTGAATTCATGGGAAAAAGAATCGACCGCATGGATACGGAAGAAATTGTCCGCCTCGGCATCAGCTATGTGCCGGAAGGCCGGGAGGTTTTCCCGGAACTCACGGTGATGGAAAATATTCAGATGGGCGCTTATACGCGCAGGGACAGGCAGGGCATTAAGGAAGACATCGACGGGATTCTCAGGCAATTTCCCATTTTGAGCGAACGCAGAAATCAGCAGGCCGGGCATTTAAGCGGCGGCGAACAGCAGATGCTGGCCATCGGCCGGGCGCTGATGAGCCGCCCCAAGCTGCTGATGCTCGATGAACCGTCGCTGGGCCTGTCGCCGCTGTTGACCAAGGAAATCTTCAACATCATCCGGCGCATCAACCAGCAGGGTATGACCATCCTGCTGGTGGAGCAAAACGTCAACATGGCGCTCAAATATTCCCACTACGCCTTTCTCATGGAAAACGGGCGCATCGTCCGGGCCGACAAACCGGAGGTTTTACGCGAAGACAACGACGTGAAGGAATTCTATTTGGGCATCGCCACGGAACAGTCCGTCAAGGGCTACAAGCGCTACAGGAGAAAAGTCCGCTTTCGTTAGCGTCGCGTGTTTACAGCCTGAGGATATTTCTACAAGCCGCTTCTCGGAGAGTTTAAGGAGGAGAGAATGGCAATCAAGACATTGCCTAAAGCATTACTGAACATCGTAGAAAAACAACCGAACCGTATTGCCATGAGGAGAAAGGATTACGGCATCTGGCGCGATATTACCTGGACCGATTATCTGGAAAACGTCAAACATGTCACCCTTGGCCTCCATGCCCTCGGTGTGCAGTATAAAGAGCATGTGGCGATCATTGGGGAAAACAGGCCGGAGTGGCTTTACTCGGCCCTGGGCATCGTCTGTGCCGGCGGGGCCTGGGTTGGGGTTTACACGACAAACCCGGTGGCGGAATGCGAGTATGTGGTGGGTCATTCCGATGCCGTCGTCTATATCTGTGAAGATGAGGAGCAACTGGACAAAGCGCTGGCTTTCCGGGACAAAACGCCCAAATTACGGAAGCTCATTGTCTGGGAAATGGAGGGTCTCAAGCATTACGAAGATCCCATGCTCATGAGTTTCGATCAGCTCCTGGAACTGGGCAAAGAAGAAGACCGCAAGAATCCGGGTCTCTTCATGCAGCTGACCGAACTGGCGAAGCCTGAAGATATTGCCGGTATCATCTATACCTCCGGGACAACGGGACCGCCGAAGGGGGCCTTGCTCGCTCATGAGGGCTATTTGTGGGTTGGTCAAGCGGCGCAGGCCATCATGCCCGCAACCAATGAAGACGAGACGATTTCTTTTCTACCCCTTAACCACGTCTATGAACAAATTTTCGATATGATGTTTCATTTGACCGTCGGGCATATCGTCAACTTTACGGAAAATACGGACACGGTCATGGCGGACATGCAGGAAATATCACCGACGATTTTTCATGCCGTCCCCAGAATATGGGAAAAGTATTACTCCGGGATTGTTCTGAAAATGGCTGATGCGACATGGCTCAAACGAACGCTTTACAAGATCGCACTCATGATCGGGACCCGATACAATAACAGAGCGCTGACCAAAAAGAAGGTGCCCCTTCATCTGGCCTTGGCCTATCATCTGGCCTACTTTACGGTTTTTTGGAAGCTCAAAGAGCGCCTCGGCTTTGATCGGGTGCGCATAGGTGTTTCCGGCGCCGCCCCCATTTCACATGAGATCTTAAAGTTTTTCCAGAGCATCGGGATCCCTATTCGCGAAGGATACGGCATGACCGAAACAACGGGCATTTCCCACATGTCGAGCGAAGTGGACTATAAGGTGGGAACGGTTGGCAAAGCGCTGCCGGAAACGCAGGTTAAAATTGCTGAAGACGGCGAGATCCTGGTGAAGCATGCCGGTATTTTCAAAGGGTACTACAAGGATGAGGAGCAGACCAAAGAAGTCCTGGTGGACGGGTGGATGCATACCGGCGATGTGGGTATGATTGACGAAGAAGGATACCTCAAGCTGACGGACCGGAAAAAGGACCTGATCATCACGGCGGGCGGTAAAAACGTCGCTCCCCAGTACCTTGAGAATCTTCTGAAATTTTCGCCCTATATTAACGACTCCGTGGTCATCGGCGATCGTAGAAAATACTTGACGGCGCTCATCGTCATTGACGAGGAGAATGTCACCAAATATGCACAGGACAACAAGGTTCAATTTACAACTTTTGCCAGTATGACCCGCGCACCGGAAGTGATCAGCCTGATTCAGGAAGAAATCAACAAGGTGAACAAGCAGGTTGCCCGGGTTGAAAACATTCGGAAATTCAGGATCATTGACAAGAAACTTTATACCGAAGATGGTGAAGTAACCCCGACCATGAAGGTTAAGCGAAAATCGATCAACGCCCAGTTCGGCGACCTGATCGAGTCCATGTACAAGGACTAAACACGCGCTCCACCATACAGAATAATACGACGGCCAGACCGGTTGATGAGTGCCGGAATGGTTCTCGCGCCGTATGTGGAGAGTTTATGCCAGTTCCGTCTCTGTTCCTCACTATTAACGGCGATGGTCTTGTCATCTCCATAATTTAAAGGAAAAGAGGCAGATATTCTTGATATCTAATATTTAAAGGAGGTTCGCATCATGCCCAGAGTTGAGCTCAACATCCAGGCACCGAATTTTACCCTGAATGATTTTAACGGCAGGAGTGTTTCCCTGTCTGATTTTACAGGACAAAAAAATGTGCTGGTTGTTTTCAATCGTGGCTTCTTTTGATCTTTCTGCCGCGCGCACATGGCGCAGTTGCGCTTAGATTACGATCAATTTGTCAACTTGAATACAGAAATTATCGTTGCTGGGCCGGAGAACGAGAAAGCTTTTCAGGACTATTGGACAAGGGAGCATTTACCGTTTATCGGTCTACCCGATCCCGAACATCACGTCCTAAAGTTATACGGCCAGGAGGTTAAGCTGTTTAAGTTGGGCAGGCTTCCCGCTCAGATGCTGATTGATCAAGCCGGAAAGGTTCGCTTTGTGCACTATGGTCATTCGATGGCGGATATTCCGCCAAATGAGGAGATCATTAAACTGATTAAAACACTGCCCGCCTCCGGATGATTCAGCGGACGTATCGTGGCGGAATTCGGCATTGTGATCAAGTTGATCTGGTGAGAGCAAATTCTGATACCGGTGCGTGACGATTAATCAGCATCAGCCGACTGAACCAGATTTTTCTACTCTGATCAGCATCGCGTCACCTTGTGCATGACCGGAACAAATACCACAGACTCCATATCCCCCGCCTCGCCGTTTCAGTTCATATCCCAGCGTCATGGCAATTCTGGCGCCGGTAGCGCCGATGGGATGGCCGTAGGCAACCGCGCCGCCGTTGATATTGACCTTTTTAAACATGTCTTCCCTGCTCATCCCCAGGATGGACCTGCAGCTCACCAGCACCACGGCCGCAAAGGCTTCGTTGATTTCGATGACGTCCATCTGATCGAGCGTCAGGTCGTTTTGTTCGAGAATCTTTTTGATGGCCAGCCCCGGGACGGTCGCGATGTCCTTGGTCGGCTGCGACACTTCGGCATAATCGACAATCGTGAAGATGGGCCTGAGCCCCAGTTCGTCGGCTTTTTCCCGGCTCATCAGCAGACAGACATCGCCTCCGTCATTGACGCCGGGGGCGTTGCCGGCCGTCACAGAGCCGGGTTTCCCGGTCACGGTGCTCAGATGGCCGAACACCGGCGGCAGTTTGGCCAGTCCTTCCAGGGTGGTTTCCGGTCTCGGGCCTTCGTCTTTATCCATGATGACGATTTTTTTGCCCTGCTTGATTTCCACGGGGAAAATTTCGTCATCAAGCTTTCCTTCCTTCATCGCCCGGACAGCGTTCATCTGGGAATTCAGCGCCCACTCGTCCTGCTCTTCTCGGGTAAAGCCGAACTCGTCGGCCACTTCCGAGCCGTGAATGGCCATGTGACGATTGTAAAAAGCATCCCAAAGTCCGTCATACACCATGGCATCAACGACGCGGCCATTGGGCAGGCCCATCCTTGCGCCCCAGCGCATATCCGGCAGCACAAAGGGGCAATTGCTCATGCTTTCCTGACCGCCGGCAATGCAAATATCGGCGCGTCCCAGAAGAATCATTTGAAAAGCAAGGTCAATCGTTTTAATGCCGGACGAGCAGACCTTGTTGACGGTGATGGAAGGAACAAATTCCGGCACGCCCGCCAGAATGGTGGCCTGACGTCCCGGGATCTGGCCGCATCCGGCCGGAACCACCTGTCCCATGAAAATGTAATCTAAATCCGCCGGCTTCACCTTGCCTTGGGTCCGGCGCAGGACCTCCTTGATGGCCAGCGCGCCCAGCTCCATTGCCGAAAAATCTTTCAGCGCGCCGCCGGAACGGCCGTAGGGCGTGCGGCAGGCTTCCACGCAAACCACCTCGCGGAATTTCTTGTGAGGATTTTTTATCTTTCGGCCCAGGGTGGTAAAGTCCGGTTTTCTTTTGCCGAACCCGGCAATAGGCGCGTTTTTATAAATGTCTGATTTTTTTCGATCCAGGCTTTGCGGAACTTTCGACATGATGATGTCTTCCCCTTTCGTGACGATGGATATGCCTTCCTAAAAGGACGTCGATATTTTTAAAGGCAGCGTTTTTCTTGCATATCCACTTTATTTAGTCAACTGTTTTGAGATGAAAAAGTGCCTCGTTGGCGCACACCGTACAGGATTGCGGTGCAGAAAACCAAAACTGTTTGACGAAAGCCTGTTATTCATATAGAAAATTCAATGTAAAATCTAACAACGATCATAATTTTGAGATCTCTTCATGAATAGAAATCTAGCCTTCCGGATTTTGTTGCTTATTGCGCTTGTTGCCCTTGTCGGCTATCTTTTCGTTCATTTTGACCTTTACCTTTTTTTCAAAGACAAAAATAAAATCATCCATTTTATTAAAACGTCGCGCTTCGACGAGCTGGTTTTTATAGCGCTCCAGATCGTCCAGGTGGTCGTTGCGGTCATTCCCGGGGAAATCAGCGGTTTCATCGGCGGCTATTTATACGGCCCCTTCCTGGGGACGCTTTACTCCACCATCGGATTGACGCTCGGCTCCTGGCTGGCTTTTGTGCTGGCGCGATTTTTCGGCGAACCACTTCTGGAAAAAGTGGTCAAGAAGGAAGTTTTTGAGAAATTTGATTATTTTATGGAGCATAAAGGCCTCCTTGTTTCCTTCCTGTTTTTTTTAATTCCCGGTTTTCCCAAAGATTATTTATGCTACATCATGGGTGTCAGCCGCATGCCGGTGCTGACCTTCATCGTCATTTCCACGATCGGCCGGTTTTTCGGCACCATGATGCTGTCGATCAGCGGCAATATGGCGCGTGAGGAGCATTACGCGATGTTGGCCGTCGTTGTCGTTGCGGCCGTCGTCGTCTCCCTGCTTGCCTGGCGGTATCACGATAAAATTCTGGATTTGCTTAAGAACCATAAAGAATAAGAATATTTCGCGCGCCGTCCGTCGCGGGCAGCGGTTCAATGCAAGGCCAGACGGCAAGGATCAGCCATGAGAATGAGAAGAAGCCCTTCTTTGAACAGTGACGCCGGCCGGGGCAAAACCTGGCCGTCCGCGTGGATCGTGTGGCGGCGAGCGCTTCGACTCCACTTCGTTCTGCCCAGCATTCTTCCGGCGCTTTTGGGCGGCGTCATGGCGTGGGCCGAAGGCTACCCGATGCATCTGTTTCACTTTGTCTGGGTTGTCATCGGCGTCACCGTTAATCATTTCGGCCTCAATCTGGTGGACGATGTGCTCGACTATCGGCACGCGGTGGATATGCACAATGGGGAGGAAAATAATTTCTTCACCGGAGGCAGCGGCGTCCTGCCGGAAGGTCTGCTGAAAGAAACACAGATGCTTGGGGCGGCCGGAATATTTTTTGCCATGACCGCCATCATCGGCGTTTACCTGACTTACGCCTGTGGCTGGCCCGTGCTGGTTTTCGGACTTTTCGGCATGGCCTGTTCCATTTTCTACACCGCGGAGCCGATCCGCTTCGGTTACCGGGGTTTCGGAGAACTGGGGCTCCTGGTCAATTTCGGCCCGGTCATCGTGCTGGGGGCGTATTATGTCCAGGCGCGGACACTGGCCCTTGAGCCGCTGATCGCTTCGCTGGTGCCGGGATTGCTGATGTGGTCGATGATAATCATCAATGAGATTCCCGATTACGAAGCAGACCGGTGCGGCGGAAAATGGAATCTGGTTGCCCGTTTCGGCAGAAAAACAGGCGCCTTGCTCTATACGATCGGTCTGGCATTGGCTTACGGTATCCTGATCCTTGCCGCGCCGGCCCGGGTTTTGTCACCCTTGACGCTCCTGGGTTTCATCAGCCTGCCCTTCGCCGTCCGGTCTCTGACCGTGATGCGGCGTCATTTGAACGATCCGCCGGCGATGGCCCCGGCCAATCTGGCGATGATCAAGGTTCACGCCCTGACGGTGGCGGCCATGATTTTTGCTTATCTGGTTGAAGTCTTTATTGCGGCCGGCCTGTTTATTTGTTAAGCGTTTCAAAATTTTGGAGCGGTGTTTTTTCGATGATCACAGAAATATCCGACAAGCTTTACCGCATCACGCTGCCCATGCCTTTTCGTTTGCGCCATGTTCATGCCTATGCGCTTACGGACGGCGGGAATGTCGCCTTTTTCGATACGGGGATGCTCATGCCCGGCGCGTATGAGAAGCTGGCGGCGGATCTGCAAAGCATCGGCCATGGTGTGGAGAGCGTAAGCGACATTTATCTGACGCACGTGCATACCGATCACTGCGGCATGTCTGAAATGATTCAGAAGAAATCAAACGCCCGCCTTCATTTGTCGGAAGAGGCCCATCAGGTTCATACGCATTTTCAGCAGGGGGAACATCTCATCGCTCAGGCCAGGTTCTTTTACGCCAGGCATGGCGTGCCCGCGCATGACGTAGACGCCATTATTGAAGAAGTTGAGGACATGCGCAGCCGGATTCCACAATTGGATGTCACCACATTTTTGCAGGACCAGGAAGTGCGCCGGTTCGGAAATCGTTCTTTTGAGGTTATTTTTACGCCGGGGCACGCCGCGGGACATGTCTGCTTTTTCTTCCGGGAAGAAGGGTTGCTGCTGGCCGGCGATCACATTCTGCCGTACATCGCGCCAAGCTTAAGCCCCAATATCCACGATGACATTTTTCAGCCGCTCAAAAGCTACCTGGAATCGCTCGCCGTTGTTGAGAAGCTGCCGATCAGCATGATCCATCCGGGTCACGGGAATTCCTTGAGCGACATTCACGAGCGAATTGGGGAAATCCGGACGCATCACGTCTTGAAAAAACAGGCGCTTCTGAAATGCGTCAGCCGGGAGCCCAGGACAACCTTTGCCGTTTGCGGCGCCCTGATCGGTGCGGCTGCGGCCGGCTGGGATGACTGGGAAAAATTCATGGCGCTCAATGAGACTTA
>DNYQ01000008.1 GCA_003506745.1 Syntrophaceae bacterium | reverse complement strand
CCGGTCAGATACCCCATCAGGAGGGTGCTTCCCAACTGTCTGAATAACAGAGAAGGCGGATTATAAAATGCTTTCACTTTGCCGTGTTTCATGCCGGTCTCACCAGTAAGCCAGGATATACGCCAGCGATGTCCCGATATTCACGGCAATATTCAGGCCGCACAGGACTTCCAGACGCCGGGGATCCTCATGGCGATTCTTAAGCATCTGATAGACAATAAACAACGCGACGGCCGTAAACGGCAGATAAAAGTAAACCACTTTAAAAGGCACCCCGAAACAGGGGGACAAAAGCATCGTCAGGCAGGTCAGCAGATTAAAAACAATATAAACAAATTTGCCTCTTGATTTGCCGGTCCGGTAGAGCAGATTCTTTTTCCCCGTGGCGACATCCGCCTCGTAATCGGGAAATTCATTCAAAAGGATCACGTTAAAAATGGAGAAGCCGATCGGCAGCCACATCCAGTGGATGATGGGTAAGATCGCAGCGGTTTGTATATAATAAGAAGACGCCACAGGCAGCCAGCCGTAGCAAAAACCGATGAATAGTTCTCCCACGCCCCGTTTCACCAGGCGGATGGGCTCCGTGGAGTAAAAAAAGCCGGGAAACGCGCCCAGACACCCCAGAAGCAGGGTATAGGGACCGGTCTCATAGACAAACTGAAGAACAATACCGATGACCAAAGCGATGAAAAAGGCAATAATGCTTGTCCAGCGCGCAACGCGGGGGTTGATGATACCTTTGACAATCACCCGGGTGCCGCCGGCAAACTGATTATTGTGCAAACGGCTGGCCATTAAATCCTCTTGATAATCAAAATATTCGCCCGCATGATGGGTGGAAAGCATAATCAGCATAACGCCGACAACGCCCAGAACAAAAACCTCCGGATTAAAGGCGCCTGCTGTTCGGTAGGCCAGAAAAGTCCCCAGAAGAAAGGGCAGGATGCCGACGATGTGAAACGGGGGACGGGACAGGGTAATCCAGCCGAGCAGTGTTTGTTTGATGGTATTTTGCATAAAAAAACGGCGCCTTTATCTATAAACATCCGGTCCATGCGTCTCCGGCCTGCCTTTGATGATCCCCCTGGCGGCCTGCGCCAAGCGTGCGGATTACTAACACAAGGCAACTCTCTTGTCAAAGAGGTTGGATGCCCTCAAACTCCGGTTTTAAGTTTTATCACGGCCTGTTTTGCGCCGACAAAATGATCGGCCGGGCCGGATAAAATCGTTACCGGAAAGACGCCTGGCAATCAATTTTTTCTTGATAGTTATTTTTTTTTATGTTAGGCGTAGCGCCAGTTTGAAGCATCAGACGCTTCGTCAAATGAGTAAACAAGCAGGGTCAAAAAATTAATGCCGGGAATCGGGCGCCGGTTTTTAAAAAGCGGGTCCACTCGACGAATCAGCCACCTCGCAGCAAGCTTAAGGAGAATCAACACTCGTCCCGCGTAAGCGGGATTATAAAAAGGTTAAAACCATTTCGTAACCGGATCAGAGCCGCTGTTAGCGGCTATTGATGAAAATTAACGTTTAATTTCATGAAAGGAGGGTTAGTGAATGACAAAAGCAGAATTGATCGGGGTTATGGCGGACGAGGCAGGCATCACCAAAGTAGCGGCATCTGATGCACTGGATGCGTTTGTCGCGGCAGTGACCAAAGAACTGAAGAAGGCCGGCAAACTGGGATTGGTTGGTTTTGGGACATTCTCCGTCGTCAAAAGAAAAGCAAGAGAGGGCAGGAATCCTCAGACCGGCAAGGCCATCAAGATTCCCGCAAAGAAAGTCGTAAAATTCAAGGCCGGNNCAGAACAGCGGCGACTACGATTGTTTTTACTTCGTGGCCGACTGGCATGCCATCACCAGTGAATACGCGTCAACCCAGGACATCCGCAACAACAGCGTGAACATGGTGATCGACTGGCTGGCCGCCGGCCTCGACCCGGGTAAAAGCACGCTGTTTGTTCAATCGGCGGTCAAGGAACATGCGGAATTGTTTCTGCTGCTTTCCATGATCACGCCGCTGGCCTGGCTGCAGCGCAATCCCACCTACAAAGAAATGCAGGCGGAACTGTCTTCAAAAGATTTATCCACTTTCGGTTTTCTGGGCTACCCCGTTCTGCAGGCAGCCGATATTATCATGTACAAGGCGTATGGCGTTCCGGTCGGCGTGGACCAGCTGCCGCACATCGAACTAACCCGGGAAATCGCCCGGCGCTTTAATTATATCTATCAGAAAGAAGTCTTTCCCGTACCCGAGCCGCTTTTAACCAGCGTGCCGAAGTTGCTGGGCATCGACGGACGAAAAATGAGCAAGTCCTACGAAAATTCCATTTACCTTTCCGATCGGGGCAAGGAACTTTCTCAGAAAGTCGCTTCCATGTTCACCGACCCGCAGCGGATGAGAAAGAAAGATCCCGGTGATCCCGATATTTGCAACGTCTTCACGTTTCACGGCCTTTACTCCAGCGCGGAAGATGTGGCTGAAATTAACCAAGCATGCCGTGTCGCCGGCATCGGCTGCATCGATTGCAAAAAAATGCTGGCGGCTCGTGTTGAGGAGGCGTTGGCGCCCGTTCATAAGCGCATGGATTATTATCAGCGTAATGTGCAGGAAATTTATGACATTATCGCAAATGGCAACAAACAGGCGACCGCCATTGCCCGTGCGACCCTGGCCGAGGTTCGCGACGCCGTAAAAATATAAATCATTTATGAACGAAGAACAGACGACAGATTATGCGATCAAGCTGGATATTTTTGAAGGTCCGCTGGATCTGCTGTTGTATCTGATCAAAAAAAATGAAATCGATATTTACAACATCCCCATCGCGCTGATCACCCAGCAATATCTTGATTATCTGAATATTATCAAGTCTCTCAATCTGGACCTGGCGGGGGAATATCTGGTGATGGCTTCCACCCTGATTCACATCAAATCCCGCCTGCTGCTGCCCGCGCCGGAAGAACCGTCCGAGGAAGAGCTGGAAGACGACCCGCGCGCCGAACTGGTCCGCCAGCTGCTTGAATACCAGGCTTTCAAGGACGCGGCCGCCCAATTGGGGCAAAGACCGCTTCTGGAACGGGATGTATTCAAACGGGCAGCCGCGCTGCCCGAGGACATGCATAAAACCAACGCGGATGAGGATGAGCTGGTTGAAGTGAGTATTTTCGAGCTGATTGAAGCCTTTCACCAGCTTGTCTCCCGTCTCGATAAAAAGGAGCTGCTGGAGATTGATCTGGAAAAATTATCGCTGACCGATATCATCAACGATGTGATGGAGCGCCTGACGCGCGAAAAAAATCTCACCTTTGAAGAATTGCTGGGGGAAAAAAGAGATCGACGCCGAATTGTCTATACCTTTCTGGCCCTGCTGGAGCTCATTCGCCTGAAGATGATTAAAGCCTATCAGACGGCGGCGTTCGGTGTCATTCGAATATTCCCGGCCGTGGAGTCTTAAATGGAAAATATTTCAGCCGTTATCGAAGCCTTGATTCTGTCGTCGGAATCGCCGCTGGCATTGGAGAAGATCTGCGCCGTCCTGGATGGCGTGGAAAAAATCGACGTCCGGGAAGCGCTGGATCATCTGATGGCGGGATATGAGGAGCGCCAAAGCGGCATCAGCATTCAGGAAGTCGCGGGCGGTTTTCAGTTTCGCACAAGACCCGAAATGGCGTCCTGGGTGAAAAAACTCAAAGGCACAAAACCAGCCTCTTTGTCTCCGGCGGCGCTGGAAACGCTGGCGATAGTCGCCTACCGGCAGCCGATTGTGAAAGCGGAGATTGAAAGCATTCGCGGCGTCGATGTCAGCGCTCCCCTTAAAGGCCTGCTGGACAAGAAACTGGTCCGCATCCTGGGGCGTAAGGATGTTCCGGGCAAACCGATCATTTACGGCACGACCAAAAAGTTTCTGGAAGT
>DNYQ01000009.1 GCA_003506745.1 Syntrophaceae bacterium | reverse complement strand
CAACCTTGATAAAAAAGAAGGCAGGGTTATTCAAGAGACCGTGGAAAATCACATTTGTCGAGAGCCCCCGCATTTCCGGAATATTTTCAGTAAACAATATGATGCAATGGTTGGGTTGCTTTGCATTATCCATTTGCGGTGATCCTGATTTTTTGTTATTTTCCCCAACATGAATAAGGATATGATCTTACTTCAGCAGGGCGCAAAGCTTCTGGGCATCGAACTTGACGATGAACAACTCGCTTTATTCGACCTTTATCAAAGCGAGCTCTTAAAGTGGAATGCCAAAACCAATCTGATATCTGAAAAAACGGCCGGTGAAATTGTTGTCCGTCATTTTCTCGATTCATTGACCGCCGCCAAACATATTATTCCTTTTATGAATTCTCCCCACCCCCGGCGCGCCGCACCACCCCCGCCTGCGGGGGACAGAGGCTCTATCCGGATAGTCGATATCGGCAGCGGCGCGGGGTTCCCCGGCATTCCTTTAAAAATTGCCCTGCCGTCTTTACAACTTTACCTTCTGGAAACCAATCGGAAAAAAGTGTCTTTTTTAAAGCATATCATTCGCACCCTGTATCTGGACCAGACACAAACCCTTCATGACCGGACGGAAAATATTGTCCGGGAGAATGCCTGGCGGGGATATTTCGATATCGTCATCTCCCGGGCCTCTCTCAAGCTGCCCGATTTGCTGCCTTTGGGAGACTATTTTCTTGCCCCCGGCGGCCTGTTGATAACCTTAAAAGGCCGAGATATCGCAACCGAGCTTGCGGCAGCTTTGCAAAGTAAAAACACCTCTCAAATATATCAATTATATCAACATGATATAAACCTGCCTCTTTTGGGTCCGCCCCGTAAAATTATTATCCTGCAAAAGGCAAAATAAAGCAAAAAAGCCTTCTAAAAAACCCTTTTTTGTGTTAGTTCTTACACAAGTTTTTCCAAAAGAAATTTTTGGAAGACTTACGCAAAAATAATGAATAAAATCATATGCATTGCAAATCAGAAAGGCGGCGTCGGTAAAACGACGACTGCTGTTAATCTATCCGCCTCACTGGCCGCGGCAAATAAGAAAACGTTGCTCATCGATGCCGACTCACAGGGCAACTCTACCAGTGGTCTGGGCATCGATCGCATGCTGTATGATAAATCGAATTTTTATCACGCCATGATCGGACAGGTTCCGCTGGAATCGGTCATTGTGCAGACCGTTCTGCCCAATCTGGACATGATTCCGTCAAACCAGGATCTGATCGGCATGGAAGTAGAGTTTGTTTATCTGGAGAACAGGGAAATCCGCCTGCGCAAGCTGTTGAAAAACCTGGCGAGGCCCTACGATTTTATCGTGATTGATTGCCCGCCGTCCCTGGGTTTCATGACGGTCAACGCACTCGTCGCGGCGGACTCTTTGATCGTTCCCTTACAGTGTGAGTATTATGCGATGGAAGGACTGGGACACTTGCTTAACACCGTCAAATTAGTCAAGGCGGACTTGAATCCGCAATTGGCTCTGGGTGGTATATTACTCACTATGTTCGATCCGCGCAACACGCTTTCGCACCGCGTGACGGAAGACGTCCGCAAACATCTGGGCAAGAAAGTATTTCAAACGATCATTCCGCGCAATGTGCGGCTTTCGGAAAGTCCCAGTCACGGTTTGCCCATTATTTTGTATGATATCAAATCGCGCGGAGCAATAGCCTACATGGAGCTGGCGCAGGAAATTCTTCGGGGGGAAGGGTAGATGGCGCAAAAGAAAGACGCACTGGGCAAAGGACTTGGCGCTATTTTTTCGGACCTGCTCGATAGTGACACCGGCAAAAAGGCNNAAAAAACTGATCGCCTCGGTCAGGCAAAGCGGCATCATTCAACCGATTATTGTCCGCAAGGCCGACGAGGGATATGAAATTATCGCCGGAGAACGGCGGTGGCGCGCGGCGCAGGCGGCGGGCCTAAAAGACGTACCGATTGTTGTCCGCAAAGCCTCCGATCTGGAAGCCGCCCAATTGTCGTTGATTGAAAACATCCAGCGTGAAGAACTCAATCCCCTGGAAGAGGCGGATGCGTACGTCACGCTGATGGAAAAATTCAATTTGTCGCAGGAATCCATATCGGTCCAGGTTGGCAAAGACCGTTCGACGATCGCCAATACGGTCCGGCTTTTAAAGTTGCCGGCCAAAGTTAAAACCGCCCTGGTGGAAAAAAAGATTACGGCGGGTCATGCGCGAAGTGTTTTAGCGCTGGCTTCACCGGAGGAGCAACTGGCCGCCCTGGATGTTATTTTGAAGCGGGAACTCAATGTCCGGGAAACAGAAAAGCTTATTACCAAATTAAAACAAAGACCTGCGGAAAAAAAGACCGCCGTTAAAGACCGCTTTATGGCTGATTTGGAAAAGTTACTGTCAACAAAATGTATGGCCCGTGTGCAGCTCAAAGGTTCATCAAAAAAAGGCACCATTGAAATTACCTACACGTCTATGGATGAACTGAATCGTCTGGCCCGCTATCTTCTGGATGAATTGTAATTGGCATAAAAAGGAACTTACCAACAGCTGTTGATATGTTGTTTAGAAAAGGTTGATCATGGAATCTGTCTGGGACAAAGCTACTAAAATTATACAGGAAAAAGTGTCGAAGCAAAACTTTGATACCTGGATAAAACCCATCAAAATCGTGGCGATGGAAGACAAATGCGTCCAGTTGGCCGTCCCCAATAAATTTTTTAAAGACTGGCTGATGGATAATTATTTGTCCATGATTAAAAATTCCTTGCACAGC
This sequence comes from Syntrophaceae bacterium, assembly GCA_003506745.1. Taxonomy (GTDB): domain Bacteria; phylum Desulfobacterota; class Syntrophia; order Syntrophales; family Smithellaceae; genus UBA8904. Next base: position 62 of record DNYQ01000009.1, on the reverse strand, counting down.
GTGGTCGGCATCAATGTTGATATTGATATTGATTTTATATTGAGCAAAGACAAGGAAAAAAA
>DNYQ01000044.1 GCA_003506745.1 Syntrophaceae bacterium | reverse complement strand
AATTAATGAAATTAATATGACTGAACCATATAAAAGTCTTGGACCCTGGTCTTTAGCCGACTTTCGGCAAGTAAAAGATTGGCGAAAAATCGAGTACCATCTTCATTATTCATTTAGAGGTTGCTTAAGTGAGTCAATAGATCAGCAAAAAGAATTATTCCATGTTCCAGTTCAAGATGTCACAAAACTATTAAATGAAATTGATCCTGAACAAATTATAAATAAACCTAAAATTGACAGAATGTTCCAGGACGAAAATTTCTTAGCCTACATAACAAACTTATTTGTATTTTCTGGTTTAATGAATTGGTTGAATATTCAAGGGGCTTGGACATTTGTGCTGTTTCCGTCAACGTCAGGAGGAAGATACTTCACCATTAATATTGGGCCACATGAAGTAGCATTCAGTACCCTTGGAAGAAAAGGCATTCCACAGAAAAACATGATTTTAGTAGACCGACTGATATTTGATTTCGGTAAAGTCATTAATTGGATTATGAAACATAATGGTACTATTGAAGTTGACCAATATGCAACAGCATTGCCTCGTTCAACATCAATTATCTTTGAAGGATCATTTGACGATGTAAATGAGTTTTTAGGCCTGGACGGTGTTAGGAGAGCTCTAATCGCCTATTGGAATGAAGCGTTAATCGGAATGAAAGAACGGAATGTAATGAGTGTATATGCTAAATATCATAACTGGAATGCTATAGCACAAATTCATTATAAAATAGGTAACACCCTATAGAAATTTTATTCGAAGTTAATATAATACACACTCCTTTCGTTGAGATTAGGGAAGTTATTTTATGCCGTTTGCCGGGATTGATATCGGTTCCACAATGACGAAAGCGGTTGTGGTGGACGAAAAGGAACAGATGCTCGCCTCGCATATCGGGCCGACCGGCGTGGAGCACCGTCACCTGGCGCTGAAAGTCATGGATGATACGCTGGGCAAGGCGGGGGTCGATTTTGATCATCTTGGTTACATTGTTGCCACGGGCTACGGCCGCATCAATGTGCCGTTTGCCGACAAGCAAATCACGGAAATCACCTGCCACGCCCGCGGCATCCGGGCGCTGTTTCCCTCCGCGCGCATCATCATTGACATCGGCGGACAGGATTCCAAAGGCATTAAACTGGACGGCGAAGGCAAGGTAGCCAACTTTGTGATGAACGACAAATGCGCCGCCGGAACCGGCCGGTTTCTGGAAGTGATCGCCGAAACACTGGGCATCAATCTGGTGGATATGGGCGACATCGCTCTCAGAGCCAACGGCTTTGTCCAGATTTCCAACATGTGCACGGTTTTTGCCGAGCACGAAGTCACCTCCCGTCTGGCCGAAGGCGCGGGCGTGGCGGAAATCGTTGCGGGGCTGCACGAAGCCATCGCGGGGCGTGTCGTCAACATGACCCGCCATCTGGGCATCGAAAAGGATGTGGTGGTCACCGGCGGCGGCGCAAAAAATAGCGGGCTTGTTAAAGCCATAGAAGGCAAGGTGGGCTTCCCCGTCCTCACCCCGCCGGAACCTTTCATCACGGGCGCACTGGGTGCGGCGCTCGTCGGAAAAGATTTTTATGAGCGCGGCTTAAGACCGGCAAGGCAGCGAAAACGGGAAGATGTTAAATTCTTCTCGTAGAGAATCATCACCGATTGTGTCCTCCGCCGGCTGAGGTAGATATNNACAGAGGCTTTATGAACGATAGCATAAAATATTATGCCGGTCTCGACATGGGTTCGGTCTCCATCAAGGCCGTTCTGATCAGCGACGATGGGCTGATCGCTTCGAGCCTGATTCCCTCCGGCGGTAATTACAAAAACGGCGCAAAAAAAGCCATGGATGATATCCTGTCGCATGTCGCCATTTCTTTTGACCAACTCGCTGGCCTTGTGGTCACGGGGCTGGGAGCGGAAAGCTCCCCCTTCCCCGCCAGGCAGGTTTCCGATATTTCCTGTCAGGCCAAAGGCTGCCACTGCCTTTTTCCAACGGCGCGGATGATTATCGACATCGGCGGACAATTCACGAAGGCCGCAAAAATTACGCCGGAGGGCAGGATCGCCGATTTTTTGATGAGTGAAAAGTGCGCCACCGGTTCGGGAAGATTTCTGCAGGTGATTTCCCGCATTCTCCATGTCAGCCTGGACGATATCGGGCCTCTTTCCCTTCAATCAGCAAACCCTGTCGAGTTTTCCACCAACTGCGCCGTTTTTGCCGAATCGGAAACTATTTCCCGCATTGCCGAGGGCGCCAACGCCGCGGACATTCTGGCAGGTGTCCACCGGGCCATGGCAGCCAAAGTCAGCATGCTGGTGAAAAGGTTGAAACTGGAGCCGGACGTTGTTCTGACCGGCGGCGGCGGTGAGGACGCAGGACTGGCGAAGGCCATCGGCGATGCGCTGAAAATAAAAATACGGGTGCCGGATCAACCCAGGCTTACCGCCGCATACGGCGCCGCGTGTCTGGCCCGGGAAGAGCATTTATAATTTTTCGTTTTTCAGGAGGAAAAAATGAACGGTCAAGAAAGCAGTTCGGAACAACCCTCTGAATTAAAGACGGGCGGCTGGCGCGCTCATTATGTCCTGATCGTGTGCACACTCTTGTACATCATCAATTACATGGACCGGCAGGTCTTTTCCGTCATTCTCCAACCGATGAAGATTGATTTGGGATTGACGGACGCCCAGTGCGGCCTGGCCTCCACCATATTGATTTTCGGCATGGCGTTCTTTTCCTTTCCCATCGCCTATCTGATCGACCGCTGGAGCCGGCGAAAGGCAATCGGGCTCATGGCTATTCTCTGGAGCATCGCGACATTCACCACGGGGCTGGCTAAAAATTTTACGGGGGTCCTGATTCCCCGCTTCTTTGTTGGCCTGGGCGAAGCCGGGTTTGTTCCCGGCGGCACCGCCATGATCAGCGCCTCCTACCCCAAAGAAAAGCGCGGCTGGGCGATGGGCATTTTCCATATTGCCATCCCTTTGGGCGCGGCGGCCGGCGTCATTCTGGGCGGCATTATTTCCGTAAGGTGGGGCTGGCGGACGCCTTTTCTTTTCTTCGCCGTCCCCGGCGTGATCCTGGGCATTCTGGCTTTCTTCATGAAGGATTATAAAACCGCCGAACAGCCGGACACCGCGGGCGGCATCAAGGGCTTCTTCATAGCGCTGGTTGATGTTTTGAAGCTCCCCACGATGCGCTGGTATTATCTGGGTTTGGGCATTGCGGTTTTCATGACTTCATCGGTTTTGGTCTGGCTGCCCAGCCTGATGATGCGGATCATGAACATTTCGGAAGCAAAGGCAGGCCTTATCACCGGCGGCATCGGCCTGATGGCGATTCTCGGTGCGCCGTTGGGTGGCTTTCTGGCCGATTACTGGCAAAGAAAAAATCCCCGGGGACGAATGTATATTCCGGTTGTGGCTTATATTGTCGGAGGCGGACTCCTGATTGTGGTGGTTCTCACGCGCTTTAGTTACTTAGGCATCGCGCTGGCCTGCGTGTACGGCATTGCCGCCGCAATGGCCATGCCGGCGATCGCCGCCATTTCGCAGGATGTCGTCCCGGTGGCGCATAAAGGGTTGTCCATGGGGCTGGCGATTTTTGCGCAGTATATGCTGGGAGGCGCGTGGGGGCCTTATATTGTCGGCGCGGTTTCCGACGGGATGGGCGGAGGCGCCGATGGTTTGAGCATAGCCGTGATGCTTTGCGGTGTCTTCGGCATCGTGGCGGGCATCCTCTTTTTGGTCGCCTCGCGCACGTATCCGGAGGATTTGCAGAAAGTAAAGGACGAGGCGATTCTGGAAGAATAAAGGCAGGGAACGGTTTGAAACCGTTCCCTACGGCAATGGGCGATAGGGGGTGAAGGGATGGATGAGAAAACATTAATGGACGATGCAGCGGCGACCATGAGCCGGTATGTGCAATTCGACACGACCAATCCGCCGGGCAATGAAATGCCGGCCGCCCTTTGGCTTGCCGATCAGTTGACAAGCCGAAAAATTACCACCGATATCAAAATCCATGAACCTGTTCCCGGCCGGGGTCTGGTGGTGGCGCGCATTGCGGGATCGGAAAAACTCAAACCGCTGATGATCAACCACCACCTGGATGTGGTGGCCGCCGATCCGGCCCAGTGGTCACACCCTCCATTTGCCGGCGCAGTGG
>DNYQ01000185.1 GCA_003506745.1 Syntrophaceae bacterium | reverse complement strand
TGACCGCAGGCGGCCAGGATGTCGGCGCCTTTGCTTTTGCGCAGCATGGCGGTGAAGTGCCTGTCCAGCAGAATTTGCTGAAATGCCGACACGTCTTTGGCGGACGGCGCTTTGAACGGCGATCCGGGGTATTCATTAAAGACGATCAGATTTAATTTACAGCGCTGTTCTTTCAGCAGCCGGGCGAGCTTTTCCGCATCCGCCCGCGATGAATTCACGCCGTCGATCAGGATATATTCAAAGGTGAGCAGGCGCCGTCCCGGCATGGGATATTTTTTACAGGCCGAAAGCAGCGTTTGCAGGGGATAGGTCTTGTTGACGGGCATCAGCTGATTTCGGATTTCATCATCCGGAGCGTTCAGTGACACGGCCAGATTGATGCAGATGTCTTTGCCCAGTTGCACAATTTGCGGAGCCAGACCGCAGGTGGAAACCGTTATTCTACGGTTGGACATTCCCAGACCGAAATCGCAGGTGAGGATTTGGACGGCTTTAATCGTATTGTCGTAGTTGGCCAGAGGCTCCCCCATGCCCATCATGACGATGTTGTTGACGGCGGCGCCCTCAGGCGTTTCGTGCTTCAGCGTAATCAGTTGTCCGACAATTTCCGCCGGTGTTAAATTGCGCTTGAAACCCTGGCGCGCCGTCAGGCAAAATTTGCAGCCCATCGCGCAGCCGGCCTGCGTGGAAATGCAAAGCGTCCAGTGGCTTTTTCCAGGTATGAGCACGCTTTCAATGTAAAGTCCGTCCTCCAGCCGCAGGAGCGCTTTTTGTGTGCCGTCCTGAGATTTCTGTATTTTAACGATTTTCGGCCGGTCAATCCGGGCCGTGGCGGCGAGCCTTTCCCGGAAATCGCGCGCCAGTGTCGTCATGGCGTCAAAGGATGTGCTGCCGGACTGATGGAGCCACTTCATGATTTGACGGGCGCGAAATTTTTCCTTGCCGGAGGAAGCGATGAAGGCTTCCATGTCTTTCAGCGTAAAATCCAGCAGATTGGGAAGCGAATCATTCATGGAGCTTTTTCTTCAGTCTTTCCGCGACGGCGTCGATGAAGCCTTCCGTGTTGACTTTCCGGTTGGCCGGTCTTTTTTCAGCCAGTAAAAGCAGATCGCCGGTCATGACGCCGTCTTCGATGGTTTCCAGCGCCGCTTCTTCAACCCGATTGGCAAACTGGACCACGGCGGGGGTCCCGTCCAACTCGCCGCGTTTGCGCAGACCGCCGGTCCAGGCGAAAATCAGCGCCATAGAGTTCGAGGAGGTTTCCTCGCCTTTTAAATGCTTGTAATAATGTTTCTGCACCGTGCCGTGCGCGGCCTCATATTCAAACCAGCCGTAGGGTGAAACCAGAACGGACGTCATCATCGCCAGCGAGCCGCTGGCCGAAGCGATCATATCCGACATCACGTCGCCGTCATAATTTTTAAGCGCCCACAACATGCCGCCCTCTGTTTTCATGATGCGCGCGACCGCGTCGTCGATCAGCGTGAAAAAGTATTCGATGCCGGCCTGGGCGAATGCATCTTTCCAGTTTTGTGAAAACTCCCGGTCGAAGATGTCGCGGAATCCGGCGTCGTATTTTTTGGAGATCGTATCTTTGGTGGAAAACCACACGTCGATTTTTTCAGAAAGCGCGTAGGTGAAACAAGCTTTCGCAAAGCTTAAAATCGACGCCTCCAGATTATGGTTGATCTGAACGATGCCCGCCGCCGGAAATTCTTTTACCAGAGAAGACTGCGGTTTTCCGCCGTCGGGCGTGAAAACCACTTCCAGCTTTCCGGCGCCAGGAATCCGCATTTCAAAATTGTCATAGACATCGCCGTAGGCGTGGCGGCCGATGGTAATGGGTTTTTTCCAGGCGGAAACGCCGGGCCTGATGTTGTTCACGAGGATGGGTTTTCGAAAGACGGTGCCGTCCAGCATGGCGCGGATCGTACCGTTGGGGCTCTTCCATGTTTTTTTCAAAGCATATTCGCGGACGCGGTCTTCATTGGGGGTGATGGTGGCGCATTTAATGCCGACGCCGTATTTCTGAATAGCGCGGGCGGCGTCAATCGTGACCTGATCGTCCGTGTCGTCGCGATGTTTGATGTGCAGATCATAATAGTCCATATCCATGTCCAGATAGGGGAAAAGCAGTTTATCTTTCACCATCCGCCACATGATGCGGGTCATTTCGTCGCCGTCCATTTCAACGACGGTTGTTTTTACCTTAATTTTTTTTGTCATGCAGGTTTTGCTCCGTTTTGCCTGATTCAGGATTATTTTTGGCTGCGGACGTTCAGCGCGCCGCCGGCCAGAATGATTTGTTTTTGCCTTGTCGACAACAAACAGCTTGCTTCAAATGTCGTGCCTTTGGTTTTATTTTGCACCAGGAGGTTTCCGCCGTCCAGAATGGCTTTGCGGATCCCGGCAATTTCCAGATCATCCCCCTGATCAACAGCGTCATAGTCGTTTTCACGGGCGAAGGTCAAAGGCAGAATGCCGAAATTGATCAGATTGGCCGCGTGAATTCTTTCCAGCGATTTAGCGATGACCGCCCGCACGCCCAGATACATGGGGCAGATGGCGGCGTGTTCGCGCGACGAACCCTGACCGTAAGACCAGCCGGCCACAATGATGTTGTGTTTTCCCGCGTCCTTTTGCGCCAGGGCCCTGTGGGCAAAAGAGGCGTCCACCTTTTCAAAAACGAATTCCGAATATTTGGGAATATTGGAGCGGTACTTCATTCGCGCGCCGGCGGGGATGATATGATCCGTGGTGATTTTATGGCCGACCTTAATCGTAATCTGACCGGAAAGAATATCGGGAAGCGCCGTGTTGACGGGCGGGGCGCCGACATTGGGGCCGCGGTAGATTTCGATGTTTTCCCCGGTATTTTCCGGCCGGAGGATCATGCGGTCGTCAATCACCGGCCGGTCCGGTGTTTGGACCTGCGGATAGGGCATCTTCAAATCCCGCGGATCGGTGAAATGGCCGGTGATGACCGCCGCCGCGGCTGTTTCAGGGCTGACCAGATAAACGTCGGCGTCCATGGTTCCCGATCGTCCGAGAAAATTACGGTTGGATGTGCGCAGGGAGACGGCGCCGGAGGACGGGCTCTGGCTGTTGCCGATGCAGAAGCCACAGGCATTTTCCATCAGCCGCGCACCGGACGCAATGAGAGAGGCGAGATAGCCGTCTCGGGCCAGGTTGTCCAGCACCTGCCTTGAGCCGGGGGCCAGAATAAAGCTCACGTTCGGATGGGCGACCTTTCCCTCGAGAATCTTCGCTACCGTGACCAGATCTTTGTAAGAAGAATTGGTGCAACTGCCCAGGCAAATCTGATCCACAGGGATTTCTTTCATGCTGCGAACCGTGCCGATATGATCCGGGCTGTGCGGTTTGGCCGTCAGAGGTTCCAGCCGAGCCAGATCGATATCGACGATGCGGGCGTAAGTCGCGTCGTCGTCCGCTTTCAATTCCATAAAATCCACCTCTCTTTGCTGGGAGCGCAGAAAGTGCCGGGTCCAATCGTCGCTGGGGAAAATGGAGGTTGTGACGCCGCACTCCGCGCCCATATTGGTGATGGTGGCGCGTTCCGGGACACTGAGCGTTGCAATGCCCTCCCCGCCATACTCCAGGACGGTTCCAACGTTGCCTTTGGTGGTGAAAATTTCCAGCACCTTCAGGATGACATCTTTGGCGGAAACCCAGGGCCCGAGACGACCCCGGAGATTGATTTTTACAACGGAAGGACAGGTGAGGTAAAAGGGTTCACCAGCCATTGCCTGCGCCACGTCAAGACCGCCCGCCCCGATGGCGATCATCCCCAGCGCGCCGCAGGTGGGCGTGTGGCTGTCCGATCCGATCAGCGTTTGGCCGGGTTTTCCGAACCGCTCCAAATGCACCTGATGGCAGATGCCGTTTCCCGCGCGCGAAAGCACCACACCGAATTTCTGCGCGACGCTTTGCAGATAGCGGTGATCGTCCGCGTTTTCAAAGCCGATTTGAACCGTATTGTGGTCGATATAGCTGACGGACAGCTCCGTTTTGACTTTCGGGACATTCATGGCTTCAAATTGCAGATAGGCCAGGGTGCCGGTGGCATCCTGCGTCAGGGTCTGATCGATGCGGATGCCGATCTCTTCGCCGGGCGCCGGATTGCCGGAGACGAGATGCGCGGCGAGGATTTTTTCAACAATGTTTTTTCCCATCGGATCTTCCTTGATAACGCTTGATTAAAAAAAGAGGCCTTCAGCCTCTTTTTTAAAAACATGTCTTTTGATGAAGGCCCCGTAAATCAGGTGCCTCCATTATCATCCAGGCCTTTTACGCGCACGGCCCGCTGGAACCTTTTCTGAAAATAGGGTTGATCCAGACTGTCGATGCGCACGGATTTGGCCCGGTAAGAAGCGTGAACAAATTCATTATTGCCGATGTAAATGCCGACGTGACCGATCGGTTTTTTTGTCCGGAAAAAGACCAGATCGCCTTCCACCAGTTCATTCCGGTCAACGCGAACGCCAACGAAAGATTGCTCATGGGCGGTGCGTGGAAGCGTAATGTCAAAAAATTCATACATTTTACGGACGAAGGCCGAGCAATCTATTCCTTTAACGGTGGCGCCGCCAAACCGGTAAGGAGCGCCCAAAAAGCCGGTTGATACTTTAATCAGCAATTTTCTTTCATCCGCACTGCCCCACTTGCCTAAAAGCTCTTCAGTTGCTTTTTCTTCACAGGCGATTCCACCGGAAAGATCGGACGATGCGGCATCTTCCTCTTCCTCTAATAAATCTTCCCCTTCCTCCGATACGGTTGTGGAAGAGACAACCGGTTTTGGTTTGGACAGGATAAGATTGCGGCCGGCACGCAGGTTTCTTGAAGTAACATGATTCAAGGCGGCAATTTGTTTTGCGGAAATCCCCGTTTTTCTTGCAATCGTGATAAGCGTATCGCCTTTTTTTACCTTGTAGGTGGACGCTGCGGGGTGGGATTTTGATTTTGCAAGAACGGGGGATGCGGAATTCTTTTGCGTGATGTTCAGAATCTGACCGGGTTTCAGAGTGTTGCCCGTCAGATGGTTGGCCTCTTTGATTACAGCCACACTGACACCGGTCCGTTTGGAAATTAGGGAAAGATTTTCGCCGTTTTTAACTTTGTATTGGCCGGCATAAGCGACGGTATGGAAACAAAACAACAGGAAAAGAACAGACAATCCCCAAGATACTATGGTTCGCCGTTTCATCATGAAGCACCTCCTTTATTTTGCGGGGGGGTCCCCATTTTGTTAACGGTGCACAGATTGCAGCCCAATGCCGCTAAGTATAGATGTATCAAGGATAATTTACTGCACACAGAAAACGAAAGTTAATCTAAAAACCACTCTGCCAACTTCGTGTCAATTGACATACTAAAAAAAACATGGCCTGTCAAATTTATTTTGCATTCTTTTTCAATGCGGTATAGGAATCGACAATTGAAAAAACAAGGAACAAGATATTGATGCGAGACTGGAAAAAAATTATTTTATGGAGTGTTATCGCGGTATTCGCTTTTCTTGCGGTGGATGTCAGCCGTTATTTTTTCTATCCGGATGTGGCCGGTCTCGCGAAGAATCGTCCCGGTAAAACCGCTTTTATGGAGTATCGGGAAGACACGTGGAAAGCAAAAGGCATCCGAAGAAAAATTTCAACCTCCTGGGTGCCTCTGTTGCAAGTGTCGCCTTACCTTATCAAGGCGGTTATTATTGCGGAAGATGACAAATTCTGGTCGCATGAAGGGTTTGATTTTGATGCGATGCAAAAAGCGCTGGAAAAGGACATTAAAAGGAAAAAGTTTAAAGCCGGCGGCAGCACCATATCGCAGCAACTGGCGAAAAATTTATATCTGACGCCGGCCAAAAATCCGGTGAGAAAAATCAAGGAAGCCATCCTGACCTGGCGCATTGAGCGGCAGCTGAGCAAGAAAAGAATTATGGAGCTCTATTTGAATGTTGCCGAGTGGGGCGACGGGCTGTTCGGGGTCGGGACAGCCGCCCGGAAATATTATGGAAAATCCGCGGGGGCTCTTGGCGCGCGCGAGGCGGCCACGTTGGCGGCGGCCCTGCCCAATCCGCGGCGCTTTCAGCCCGGCGGGACTTCGCGATACGCAGCCAACCGTGCGGAAAGAATTTATTCGATCATGGTGCGCCGGGGCATCGTTATAGAAGAATTTGATGACGTCATGCAGGATAAGGGTGATGAAGGCGGGGACACGGCCCTTCCCGTTTTGCCGGAACCGGAAACCGTGGCGCCACGGGAATTGGAAAAGACGGAAACCCCGGAAATTNNGAGCCGCTCAGGCTTTGGGACTGCTGATTTTGCTGCCCTGTCTTTTGAGCCTGATGAATGTGACGTTCGCGCAAAGCTGGAAGATTCATTTTTTTCCGGCGGCGATTTTTCTTGCGGCCGTCAGTTTCGGTCCGGCGGGCGGACTGATTGCGGGCGTGACCGGTTCCCTTTATTCCGCTTTTTTCCTGGGAAATCCATACCTGATGGCGGGCAATGCCATTCTGGGAGTCATGACGGGCGTTTTCTACAAAAAAACAGGTAAAATCATTTCGTCCGTGATGCTGGCTTTTGTTTGCCAGTTGCCCTGGCTTGTGGCGTCCGATTATTACTTGATGAAACTGTCCGCTGAATTTATCGCCGGATTGGCTTTAGTCCTGTTTTTAGGAAATCTCCTTTGGGCGCTGCTTATCGATCTGACCATGAAACCGGTTAAAAAATATTTATGTTGATTCCTGATTTCACCCGCTATTCTTTGGCGCTTCTGGAAGGTGAAATGTTGATCTATGAGTCTTGCGGAGGCGGTCTGCGTCCTTTGTGGGATGCCCTCGAGAAATTTCAAGGGAAGTCCGGGTTGATTTTGCATGATAAAGTGATCGGCCTTGCCGCGGCGCGGCTGATCGTTTATTCCGGCGTGATCGCCGAAATCGTGACAAGGGTTGCGTCCCTGCCCGCCAAAAAATTCCTGGAAAATAATGGTGTTGCGCTTAGGGCTTTTCATGTGGCCGCCAACATTCTGACCCGGGATCAAAGCGCCGTCTGCCCCGGCGAAGTCATCGCTCTCTCTACGAGCGATCCGAAGGCTTTTTTACAAAAAATTCGGGCCATGATGGAATAACGGGAACACATATTGTTTGGGCAACAACCCGTTTATATATGCCCGTCCAGCCAGTTTTTCAGATCGGCCAGCACTTTTGCCCGGTCGGCGGCCAGTTCGTTATAGACCTCATGCTTGAGGCCTTCATAAAGCTTGAAGGTCTTGTCTGTTGATCCGATCATCTCAAAAAGTTCCCTCTGTCCGGAAAAAGCGGTATCCCGCGAACCCAGTTGAATAAGAACAGGGATTTTAATTTTGCCGGAATTTTGGGCGCCGATGACCACATAGCGGTTCATTTCATAGGCGAGCCTTGGTGTGATTACGTTGTAAACCAGGGGATCCTCAATGTATGCCTTGACCACATCCATATCCCGGGAAATGAACTCCGGCGGCAGAGGCGACTTTACATGCACGGCCGGGAGAATTTTGGAGAGGATCTTGATAATGGTCAGAAGAATCTTGGGGATATCCTTACCCGGCAACGATCCGGTGCCGGATAAGATAAGCCCCTTCATGCCAACCGCATTCTGCTCGACATAATTCATGGCAATGAGGCTTCCCATGGAGTGGCCGAGGACAAAGTAGGGAATGCCGGGGAATTTTGTTTGAATGATGTTGTGCCAAAACTGTTTTTCATCGTCGATGAATTCCTGAAAGCTCTTGACATGTCCTCGTTTTCCCTCGCTTTTTCCGTGGCCGCGGTGGTCGGTGCCGAAAACCGCATATCCCGCCGGCAGAAGCTCGCCTACGACATTTCCGTAACGGTCAATGTGTTCGGCATAGCCGTGAATGACATGCACCACAGCCTTGGGGGCCTTGTCCGGCGCCCATCCTTTCCAGTAGATGGATGTCCCGTCCTGCGCCGTGAAATTTCCGGATTGTGTCTTCATAAGATAATCCTTTCATTTTGTTTGTTACGCCTTAATCCAGTTCATCCAGCCTTGATGATCAACATTTTCCAAACATCTTTGCTGCAATTTATTATCCTTATATTCACATGGGATTCATAATGCAATGACATATTTCATTTTGGTTTTTATGGCTTTCCCTTCCTAACCAATGCCGCGAAGGTTATGGTTTCAGGACCATGCTTATTTCTTATGATATCCATGGCCTTTTCGATTTGTTCCGTTTTATTTTTTTTGGAGGGGTTTTCCATTTTGTCAAAAAAGGATAACTGATTCGCTGAGGAATCCTCATGAAATCCGGAGAGACTTATTCCGATTAATCTTACCGGATGGAGATGGTTCCAATGCTGTTCGAGCAACCGGCAGCCGGCCTGGAATATCTCCCGTGTGGTATAGGTTGCCGGAATGGTTGTTTGTTTGGTGACCACTCGAAAATCGGCATATTTCAGGGTGACGTGAACCGTCCGTCCCTTCTTTTGATGCCTTCTTGCCGTCATGCCAATGTCGTCGGCAAGCGCCATGAGGACAAGCTTTGCCTGCGCGATGTCGGATAGGTCTTCCGGAAGCGTTGTTGAGCGTCCGATGGACTTCATGTCGTCGACGACGCGGGCAAGCACGGGAGAATCGTCCATTCCCCTGGCATGGTGATAAATTTCATTCCCGCCTTTTCCGAAAGCTTGAATGATGCAGTTCCTATCCGATTTTGCCAGGTCGCCGATTGTCTTTATTCCCATACGGTTAAGCTTTTCAGCCGTTTTAGCGCCGATGCCGTACATGGCCTGCACCGGGAGGGGCCAGAGTTTTAGCCCAATATCGGCTTTCCATAATTCCGTGATGCCGAGAGGCTTCTTCATTTCCGCAGCCATTTTGGCAAGGAATTTATTTTCCGCGATTCCAATCGAGCACCAGAGCCCGAGTTTGTCTTTGATTTCATTCATGATCCGTGTTGCCGCTGTCAGAGGAGCGCCGAACAGCCCTTCGCAACCGGTCATATCCAGCCATGCCTCATCAATGCTGTTTTGTTCCAGGCAAGGGGTATAGTTCGACAGCAAGGCCATGACTTCTTCAGATTTCCGCCCGTAGAAATGATGATCCGGCGGCACCAGGATGAGGTTGGGGCAGAGTTTTAAGGCTTCATGCAGAATCATGGTCGTCTTGACCCCGTATGCTCTGGCTTCATAGTTTGCCGCCAGAATGATGCCTGAACGCTTTTTCGGATCACCGGCCACAGCGGCGGGCGTTTTGACAAGAGTGCTGTTTCTCGTCATTTCACAGCTGATAAAAAAAGCATTCATGTCAACGAGGAATATGATTTTTTGCATGGAACATTGCTCTCGGCAAAAACAGGCTGTTGTTGTTTGGCGACCGGGATATGGAGTGCTTACCGGTTATTTACAGACGTTTTTTCGGAAGCTGTCCCCGATTGAACCGGGAACGATATATTCCCGTTTTGGGTTGCCAAAAGAATCCGCGAGGATGATTCTTCCGTCCGTATCATAGAGGACAACAGATAGGACCCCGTCTCTTTTGCTCTGACAGTCAATCTCATATAAGGTATTGAAATGACCAATCTTTTCCATCCCTGTGATGGACAGTCCATTGTCTATCCTGTCGCGGATAAACTCATTTCCGCCTTCAATGGAAAAAACCCTTTTGCCCCATACTTGAACCACATTTTCTGCTCTGCTTTCCATTTTATAGAAAACCTTATCTCCGTTCGCATCCGTATCCCGTATAAAGCTTCACCCAATCAACAGGATTTTTCTCCGAAACCGATGAAGGTTCTTTTGTTGGATTTTGATGATTACATCCGGCCACGGACATCCATGATGCCGTGAGGAAAACAATAAGGGTGAAAAACAAAAATGTTCTTTTCATTGAGATCATAGCCCCTCCTGGCTTATAGAGCCTTTTCCTTCAGGGATTGCCTGCTCATCTCCATGCGCTTTTGTTTCCGGTTGTCATCTGCAGGGTCTGTGATAATTGATATTTTTATCCGGGTTTCTTTCAACGGTTAGTATTTTAGCTGCATTACACAATCTACACATATCATCATAGCCCGGAAATGACAAAGTCCAAAATAATTACCTTTGGCATTTTCCCTGTCATTTTCCCTTGCAATGTTACGAAGAAGTAGTAATATGCTTCACAATCAATGAAAATAATTACATAAAGACAAAAAATGACCACTGATCTGACCTTTATCACGAACGAAAAAGGCAAGCACCTAAAAGACCGATTTGATGTCTTGATTAAAGATGCAAAGCTCTTCGATTGTCTGGTTGGCTATTTTTACACGAGTGGCTTTTACGCCATTTATCCCGCACTCGAAAATACTCAAAAGATCAGAATTCTTATCGGTATCAGCACAGATAAACAAACACTCGATTTATTAAATGCCGCCAGGGAAGAGCAACAGCAGTCACTGCAATTTTCCCATGCTGAAACAAAGAAAGAAATTGAAAGTTTGCTGGAAAAAGAAATGGAAAATTCCGCAGACAGCAGCATGGTGGAACAGGGCGTTACCAAATTTATGCAATGGATACGCAGCAAGAAGCTGGAAATCCGCGCATATCCTTCTCAAAATATCCACGCCAAGCTCTATATCATGAGTTTTAAAGATGGTGACAGAGACGTAGGCCGTGTCATCACCGGTTCCAGCAATCTGACTCTAGCCGGCCTAGTGGATAATCTTGAATTCAATGTAGAACTGAAAAACAGCGCCGACCATGACTTTGCCAAAGCTAAGTTTGAAGAGCTCTGGAAAGATTCCGTCGATGTCAGTGAAAAATATATTCAAACCATTGAAGACAAGACTTGGTTGAATCAGAACATCACCCCTTATCAACTATATTTGAAACTCTTGTATGAATATTTCAAAGATGAATTGAGCCAGAGCGATGAAGTATTTGCCAGATACCTGCCTACAGATTTTAAAAGGCTCGAATATCAGGAACAGGCGGTATTAAATGCTAAGAAAATACTTTTGGAATATGGTGGTGTCTTTGTCTCTGATGTTGTCGGCCTCGGTAAAACATACATTGCCACATTACTGGCCGGGCAGATTGAAGGACGGACACTGGTGATTGCCCCGCCAATGCTTCTTGAAAAAGATAATCCAGGATCGTGGAGAAACGCTTTTTCTGATTTCAGAATACATGCCGATTTTGAATCCATAGGTAAACTCGACGATATTCTGGACAAGGGTACAGAAAAGTATCAGAACATTATAATTGATGAAGCTCATCGCTTCCGCACAGAAACAAACATGACTTACGAAAAGCTGGCGGAAATATGTCGCGGAAAAAGAATTATTCTTGTCACAGCGACACCATATAATAATTCACCCAAAGATATTTTAAGTCAGATCAAATTATTCCAAAAGTCAAAGAAAAGCACGATACCTAATCTACCCGATCTGGAATCGTTCTTTAGCGGTCTGGATAAAAAACTGAAAAATCTTGACCGTCAGCGTGACCATGCCCAATATATCCAGACCGTCAAAGACAATGCGCGTGAAATCCGGGAAAAGGTGCTCAAGTATTTAATGGTGCGCCGAACCAGGACAGAAATTGCCAAATATTTTGATTCTGATTTAAAAAAGCAAAGCTTGAAATTTCCTGACGTCGAAAATCCCGAACCCTTGTTTTATGAGTTAAACGAAGCCGAAGATGACGTATTCAACAAAACCATAGAACTGATCTCCAAACAATTCAAATACACCCGTTACATGCCCATGCTTTATTTCAAAGGCAAGGTTGATCACCTTGAGCAGCAATCGCAAAAGAACATGGGCAAGTTCATGAAGATTTTGCTGGTCAAAAGGCTGGAAAGCAGTTTCTTTGCTTTCAAAAATTCCGTGGACCGGTTCATTTATTCTTATGAAATGTTTATTCGGGAATTTGAAAAGGGCAATGTGTATGTCAGTAAAAAGTACACCAACAAGATATTCGAACTGCTGGAAAATGATGATGATACAGCCATTCAAAAGCTCATAGACGAAGAAAAGGCCGTGAAATACGGCGCGGAGGAATTCCGGGCGGATGACGAAAAGAACTTCTTTGCCGATTTGGAACGTGACCTGGAAATATTGCGCCGGATAAAGATGTTATGGCAGCAAATAGATAGAGACCCGAAGCTGGTTAAGTTTGTTCAGCAGCTTAACCAAAACAAAATTCTCAAAGAAAACAAACTAATCATTTTTACCGAATCCAAAGAGACAGCCGAATATCTGGCTAAAAATATCAATGAGAAGTTTCCCGCGACCGCGCTTTGCTATACCGGCGGCTCAAGCGAAGCAACGCGGGATATCGTTATTAGAAACTTTGACGATAAAGCGCGTCATCCGGAAGATGATTACCGCATTCTGGTTTCCACCGAAGTCCTTTCCGAAGGCGTCAACCTGCACCGTTCTAATGTCGTCATCAACTATGACATTCCCTGGAATCCGACACGGATGATGCAGCGTGTTGGACGCATTAACCGATTGGACACCAAGTACGACCGGATTTACACGTTTAATTTCTTCCCCTCACAGCAGGGTAATGATGAGATCAAACTTCGAGAATCGGCGGAAGCCAAAATTAACGCATTTCTCACGCTGCTTGGTGGCGATGCCGCGCTTTTGACAGAAGGCGAGCCTGTCGGTTCGCATGAACTATTTAACCGGTTGGTATCGAAGAAAACACTCACGGGTGAAGATGAAAACGAAGCGAGCGAACTCAAGTATCTGCAATTGATCAAAAATATCCGGGATACCGAGCCCGACTTATTCGCATCCATCAAACGGCTGCCGAAAAAGGCCCGGACAGCTAAAATTGATAAAGAACATAAAGAATCGCTGATTACCTATTTCCGAAGGGGCAAACTCCAGAAATTCTTTACCGCGGTGAAGGATGGCGAAGCGCAGGAGCTTGATTTTCTATCCGCCGCAGCAATCATCGAAAGTGATGTCAGCGACGAAAGACATAAATTACCTGAAATGTTCTACAAGATGCTGGACAAAAATAAAGAGGCATTTATTTTTGCCACAACAGAAGAAATGGCCCAACTGCAAAGTAAACGTGGCAGAGACAGCGCTGTGCAGATTCTTGCAATTCTCAAAGCAACATTAAAGAACACAAAACAGTTTACGGATGATCAGGAGCTGTATGTCAAAAAGGTTTCAAATCAACTTAGAGAAGGCGGCTTGCCCAAGCAGACGACAAAGGAAACGCTGGCTGCGCTCAATAAATTAGATTCGGAACTGACGAATGCGTTTAAAGTGCTGGCGACGCTCCAAATGCACATACCGGAGAGGCTTCTGGAAGCGCATTACGCGGAGCAAAGTCCGCAAGTAACCGGCAAACGCGAAGTCATTTTGTCCATGTATCTGACAGGCGATTCTCAAAATGGATAAACAACAGGCAAGGAATATTGTAAAAGGTACGCTGGAAACATCATTTGATAAAGGCAGCTTTACTTATTTTGTTAGGAATTTATTAAACGAAATTGATGAATCTGAAAAAGCCCGCTTTGTTAATCAGGGCAACTATATTCCCGACGCCTATAAGCAATATATCAATTCACTGGAGCGGATAGGCAAATACGCTTCAGGCGATTATAAAATTGACATCCTCATTGTCAAACTAAAAAAAGAAACATCCATTGAGCGCGCCCGTACAATGCAGCGCAATTTCATCGCCCGTTACCTCAACGGTAGTCGCGGTGGAGCTTTAAAAGACGCAGCGCTTGTCGCCTTTGTTTCTCCAGATAACGAAGATTGGCGTTTCTCGTTGGTCAAGATGAATTATAGTTTTGAAGAAGGTAAAAACGGCAGAGTCAAAGTCAAGGAAGAATTCACTCCTGCGCGTCGTTGGTCTTTTCTGGTTGGACAGAATGAAAACAGCCATACAGCGCAAACCCGTTTATTGCCTATTATGGCCGATGATGGGCATTCGCCAGTAATGGCCGAATTAGAAGAAGCCTTTAATATCGAAACCGTCACCAAAGAGTTTTTTACCGAATACCGCAATTTGTTTATCCTTGTTAAAGAATCACTTGATGCGATAGTAAAAAAAGATACGAAAATAAAAATTAACTTTGAGCAAAATGGCGTCAATACGGTTGATTTTGCTAAAAAGCTCTTAGGCCAGATTGTCTTTCTCTACTTCCTGCAAAAGAAAGGTTGGTTTGGCGTAGCCAGAGATTCAGCTTGGGGTACCGGCTCGAAGCAGTTTCTGCGTGAATTGTTTGCAGGCAAGCATGGTCAATACAATAACTTTTTTAACGACATTTTAGAGCCTCTTTTCTATGAGGCGCTGGCCAGCGGTGACCGTGATGATCATTATTACAGCCGCTTCAATTGCAAAATTCCTTTTTTAAACGGTGGCCTCTTTGATCCGATCAATAATTACGATTGGGTGCATACGGATATTCTTCTGCCCGCTGAACTCTTTTCCAATAATTTCAAAACAGACAAGGGCGATAAGGGCAACGGCATCCTCGATGTTTTTGACCGCTATAATTTCACTGTCAAAGAAGATGAACCGTTGGAAAAAGAAGTAGCTGTTGATCCGGAAATGTTGGGTAAGGTTTTTGAGAATCTTCTGGAAGTGAAAGACCGCAAATCCAAAGGCACTTACTATACGCCACGTGAAATTGTCCATTACATGTGTCATGAAAGTCTTATTCATTACTTGAAATGCGCTGTTGCCGAGACAGAAAGTGATCTTCTTTTCCTTCATGGTGATGTTGAAACATTTATTCGCCGTGGTGAACTGGCCAATGAAAATGACGCACGGGTGCAGACAAAGGGAAAAGAGACAGAAACATATTCTTACAAGTTGCCGGAATCAATCCGTAAACACGCCGGCATAATTGATGAGAAATTGGCGCATATCAGAGTATGCGATCCCGCTGTCGGTTCCGGTGCTTTTCTTGTCGGCATGATGACCGAGATTGTCAAAGCGCGGCTTATACTTTCTACTTTTATTGCCGAAAAAAAAGAGCGAACCTCCTATGCCTTCAAGCGCCAGGCAATCTGCAATTCTTTATATGGCGTTGATATTGATCCCAGCGCCGCCGAAATTGCCAAACTGAGGCTCTGGCTTTCTCTGGTTGTAGATGAGGATGATATCAGAGAAATTAAGCCGCTGCCGAACCTTGATTACAAAATCATGCAGGGAAACAGTCTGCTGGAAGAATTTGACGGGGTAAGATTGTTTGATGAAGCCCTGATTGCAAGTATTCCTGCCGATCAAACTGAACAAATCGAACAAATTAAAAAGAAGCAATCTGAACTGACACGGAAATATAACCAGCTTCAGGCAGCAGGACAATTAACAAAGGTTAAGGAGCAGGCGCTGGATGATGATCTTCAGAAGCAAGCTATCATTTTAAAAAAATTATTAAAATATTCCGGCCCCAAATCCGACACTCACGACTTGTTAGGTGGCGATTCCCAGAAGAAATCTGAGGAGCTCAAACACCTCCATAAAACTTTTTTTGAAGCGTCGCGCCGCGATGCGAAAAGGCGGATAAAAGACAATATTGAAATAATGGAATGGGAATTGATAGAGGCCACTCTGAAGGAACAGGATAAAACAGATTCGCTGAAAAAACTTGGGCAGTATAAGCGTTCCAATTTGCGCCCCTTCTTTCTGTGGAAATTTCACTTTGCTGAAGTATTTCAGGAAAACGGCGGTTTTGATGTGGTCATCGCCAACCCGCCATATGTGCGGCAGGAATCCATCCGCGATATTAAACCTCAATTGGCTAAAGAATATGGCGACTTCTATTGTGGAACGGCAGACATTTATACCTACTTTTACCAGCGCGGCGTAGACTTGCTGAAAAGTTGCGGCCATCTTTGTTTCATTGCACCCAATAAGTTTATGCGCGCTGGATACGGTAAAAGTACCCGCGTATTCCTGACTAATAAGGTTGTGCCCAAGTTTATCATTGACTTTGGTGATCTGCCTGTTTTTGACGCCACTACCTATCCGTCCATCATTCTGCTGGAAAAGCGTAAACCGCAAGGGCAGGATAAAATTCATGTTGCCACCTTCACTGATGGGCTACAACTAGACCAGATAGAAAAAACTTTATTAGATATAGCTTTCCCGATGCCGCTGTCTGCCCTGAAAGAAGAAGGCTGGACGCTGGAGAAGCCGGAGATTCTGGCCTTGATGGAGAAAATGCGCCGCGCCGGGAAACCCCTGGGTGAATATGTGCAGGGCAGATTTTATTATGGTATCAAAACCGGATTAAACGAGGCCTTTGTCATTGACGAGGATACCAGGAAGAAGCTGATTGCCGAAGACCCAAAAAGTGCCGAACTGATCAGGCCATGGCTGCGGGGACGGGATATTAAAAAATGGACAGCTGAGTGGGCGGGTTTGTATCTCATCACAATTCCGAGCAGTGCGAATAAAGAATGGCCCTGGTCAAAGGAAAAATCCGAAGCCAAAGCGAGTCTGGTATTTGCAAAAACATACCCGGCTATTCATCACCACCTGTTACAATATGAAGACAAACTACGGAAACGCGATGATCAAGGCCAGTTCTGGTGGGAATTGAGATCATGTGCGTATTATGATGATTTTGACTGTCCGAAAATTACTTGGGGCAACTTGGCAACCGAACCAAAATTCGCCTTTGATGATTCGGGGAGCTATGTCAGTGCCCCAGCCAATATCATACCGACAAACGACCTTTGTCTCTTGGCAATCTTAAATTCACCCATCAGCAAATGGTGGATCAGTTTGCAGGCTGCTGTCCGCTCGGGCGGATTTCTGGAATACAAGCCGATGTATGTTGGCGAAATTCCCATTCCAGAAGTTACCGCCGCGCAGAAAGCCCCGAT
>DNYQ01000257.1 GCA_003506745.1 Syntrophaceae bacterium | reverse complement strand
GGATTCATAAACCAGCGTAATGTTGGGGGCGTGGGTTTTCTTGGCCAGAATTCCCGCCACCATGGGAATTCCGGTTCAAATATAGACGACCGAATGGTCGGAAATCTGCTGCGCGATAATATAAGCCAATGTCTCTAAGGGATTGGCGGGTGCGTTTAAGTCTTGCATAATCTGCTCCTGTCTTAATAATAAAGTCCTGTGTCGTGCTTCAGGGTGTATTCCTCATAAGAGAAATCAATGTCTTCATTGTCGCCTTCGGCGGCTTTGGTCTGACGGCGGGCCTCGGCGATCCATTTGGCGCCGCCCAGCTTGTCCACAAACTCAAACTGGTTTTTAGTGCCCTTGATCCATTAATTGCAGAACGCCAGATTGTTTTCGGCGGATGCGCCGCCAAAGCGCATACACTTTTCCCACCATTGCCTCGGCCAGTAGTAGCAGCCGGGCATGCTGCCGGGAAGCGCTCCAAAAGGCATTTCAACCACGGCATCCGCATAGAAGAACGGAATGATCTGCCCCTGACGGTTGTAGCGGATGTCGTTTTCAGGCACAATCTCTTCCGCCGTAATAATCAGTTTGCGCGCCGCGGCCGCCGTGGCCAGATCATTGACGGCCGGACCATAGATATAGGCGTTGCCGTATTTATCCGCCATGTGGCAATGAATGATCGCCACGTCGGGATACAGGGCCGGAACAAACACCACGGGATCTTTATCCGCCTTCAAAGGATGCTGTGCAACCTTCAGGTACGGGTTATAGCGCACCAGGTCGCTGCCCAGCATCTGCTTGCTGAAAAAGCCCGGAACGCCCAACTGAGCCGCCTTGAGCCCCTGCGCCACGCCGCCATGGCTCCATTCGGAAAGGATGGTGATTTTACCGGCTTTGAGCGCACGGTCGTAAACCTTGTCAATTCCGCGCATCTCCGCACCGGTATATGAGCTGTGGGAATGGGTCACAAGCCCGTAGGTGATAAAAAAGCTTTGATTGGTGTTGGGCGCTCCGATCATCTGCAGATTTTTCTTGCCCTGCCGGATGATCTCGTAAAAAGCCTGATGCGCCGTTCGAACATATGAAAAACCACCGTCGGTGAGAATGTCGCCGTCTTGCACATAGGTCGCCACCGCCTCGCCGATCGTCATTCGTTTGTCTTTCTTGGCATGTTCCTTCTTCAAATGCGCTTCGCGCGCCGATTCGAAATCCACTAACCGGTCCAGAATTGACGTATCGCTAAGTCTGAGATTCTCGACCGCTTCCTGATTGTAGAGATATTTTGCCATCTCTCTTGCCTCCTAAAGTATTAACCCAATGTGTTCCCTCACATTTTAAAACGCTCGCCTGTATATCTCTCAACCCGCCGAGGTCAAGAGATATCTTCAGTATGTAGCTGTAATTATTGTCGGAAATCCATGAAATTCAAAAGATTAGGCATCATTTGCCTTTGGAGCCGTTTTTATCGGGCTTGAGGTTTTCCTGTTGATCGTATTGTTCGAAAATGTCCTTAAGATCCACATCTTGATCTTCCAGAATGACATACTGCTGCCAGTCTTCGTCTTTCTTGCTCGCCGGAGTCGCAAGCGCATCCTCGATATTGGCCGTGTAAACGACATTCTGAACGGCGTTGGGATCGATGAGCGAAGACACGTAATCTTTTTCCTTGGAGGCATCCGCTCCAATGCCGAAGCTTTTGTAGGGATGTTTAAAAGAAGTCAGTTTATCGATAAACTCTTTACGGTAAAGTTCCATCGTAAACATGCCTTCATTCCTGCTGGTATGCATAATCGTTTCCAACTGGGTCAGCTTGTTTTCGCGGATACTGCTCCTGACCGACGACGACGCCCGGGTGATCGACAGAATCGGCACACGGAAACCCGCTTTTTCAATGTGCACCAGTTGTTGAATGATCAACCAGGAGAACGCGGAGGCAAATTGATAGCGAATGATTTCCTGTCCCTCGCCGGACACGCAATTGTTGATGCGGTAAATGGCGTCTTCCGCATCCGTGGCATGCAGCGTTCCGAAAACCAGATGTCCGGACTCGGCGGCCGTAAGGGCCATTTTGATGGTATCCGGGTCCCTCAACTCACCGACAAAAATGACGTCGGGATTTTCACGCAGGCTGTCCAGCAGCCCCTGATCAAAAGACGGCACGTGAATCCCCACCTCCCGCTGTTCAATGAACGCTTTCTTGGGTTTGAACCGGTATTCGATGGGATCTTCAATCGTGATGATATGGACGGGACGGGTGCGATTGATTTCTTCAATAATCGCCGCGACCGTGGTCGATTTGCCCGAACCCGTGCTTCCGCAGACCAGGACCATTCCGGAACGAAGATCACGAATCTGGTTGAGGGAGGGATGAAGGTTCAGCGCATTGACGTCCGGAATCGTTTCGGGAAGGAGGCGAATCGCCAGGCTCAATCCCCGTGTTGTGTAGAAGGCATTGATCCTCACCCGCACATCATTAAAAGACATCGCGAAATCTACCGACCATCTTTTTCTCAGGGTGAACAACTGGCGGTCGCTCAACATGCCCTTGACCAGGGCGTCAATGTCCGTATGCGTCCACTGGACATTCTTATCGGAATGAATAATGCCTTCTCTGCGGAAAATCAGGGGATAGCCTCCGGTGATGTGGAGGTCGGAAATTCTTTGCTTGATGGCGGCAAGTATTAAATCATTAAAACGCTTGTTCATAGGCATCCTGACCTGTTCGTGTAGGGTTGATAAGGCACTGCCGGCAATCTCCCCGGGCTGAAAATTATTAACGGGGTAAAGACTAGAAGAAAAGCCGGCAGGCGTCAAGGGTAAAAGGTGTAAAATGAAGGTGAAAAAACAAAAAAATCGACGGGTGCCTGCCGCTTGAAGTTCCGGTATCATCTGCAAAATTTTATCTTGACTTTAGGAAACACCGGTTTTACAAATACAAGCAATATCTAATATCTTACGGGGAAAAAGAGGGAAAAGACATGAAAAGCAAGGGATATATTATGGTTATAGCCGTTTTGGGGATGATATTGTTTTCCCCGGCGGCAAGCAAGCCGGCTTTCGCTTATGAAAAAATAGTCGATTTCATTCTGAAGGTATATCCGGACGGACCGGCCACGGCAATCCCCGATGATTTTTTGAAATCGGGCAGCGACGACGGCTATGGCTTTGCGCACGAAGGCTATATCGACGGATTTAAAATTATCTGCCGTTCCAAAGGCGGCATCGTCAAATCTCTGCATGCGCAAAAGCAATTCAATACGGGCGACTTGAGCGCGGAGCATACCTATTATAATATTTTAGGGAGTGTTCTTTCCAAGCTGATCAAAAAATACAACGGCACATTGATCAACGAAAAGGGTCGCGGCGAAAGCACCGATAAAGTGCCCTATGATTACGGGGAGTACTGTTATTATACGGCGTTGAAGGGAGCGGGAAAGACGATCAAGTCGAAAGACTATAAGTTGGGGTTCTGGTATGACCTCGGTGTCTGGAAGCGATGCGACAACTACAGCTATAACGGCTCCAATCCGGGAAATGTCATCATCGAATTTCGACCAAACAATTAAGATTTTCCGCGGCTATAGGTCATGGGTTTCAACTTGACACTGATAGGCAAATTAAGTATGTTACCCCCTAAATTGATCAGATCTCTCAAGGAATAAAGGAATGATTTCCATGAAGAAAATTATTGTCTGTCTCATTTTTGCTTTGTTAGCCGTTTCCATCCTGCCCGCCTATGCCCAGAAAATAATTACCGCCAAAGGCATGGCTACGAATCAGAGGAGCGCTGATATTGCCTGCAGCAGGGCCCTTGATGAAGCGCAGCGCAATGCCGTGGAACAGGCGACCGGCGTGATGATCACCAGCACAACCAATGTAGAAAATTTTCAGGTGAAAATGGACCGGATCCTTTCAGAATCCAAGGGATTCATTAACACCTATAAAATAAAATCTGAAAAAAAATCCGGGACGGATTGTGAAGTGGAAATTGAAGCGGATGTCAGTGTGGGGAAATTACGCGACAAAATGATGGCCATCAACCTGATTATGGCGCGCAAATCAAAACCACGGGTGATGCTGGTCCTGAAAGACGCCGTTGCTGAAGCCGTGATGGCCAAATATTTAATTCAACATAACTTCAAACTGGTCGATGATAAAATATCCAATAAAAACAGAGAGTTTGAGCGTCTACAGGACGCCTCGGAAACAAAGACCATCCGGGGTCTGGCGCAACACTATGGCGCCGAGGTGATTATCGTCGGAACCGTTGACGCCGCCAGCAAATCCTCCACCATTTACAATGTTGAAATGAATAAAAACACCGTCGTCGTGACCGGCAAGGTCATTAACGGGGATACCGGAGAAATCATAACGACGGCAAGCGAAACAAAATCCGACAATAAAATGAAGGATGATTTTAAATCTTTAATCGAAGAAACATCAACCAAGCTGATCACGAAACTCGTTGATGACGTATTGGAAAACTGGTCGAAGGAATTATCCAATACCGCGACCATCAAACTGGTTGTTTCCGGCCTGGATGACGACACCCTGGAGGATTTCAAGTCGGCGTTAGGCGAAGAAATAAAGGGTTTTAAAGACATGAACGAGCGTTTCTACTCCAACGGCAAGGCGGAATTTGATATGGAAGTGGAAGGCAATTCACAAGACGTCGCCCGTGATGTCAGGAAAATAACAATCAACAAACGTAAAATTAAAATCAAGGCAAGAAGTCAAAACAGAGTTGAGGCGGTTCTGATGCCTTAAGGCGCGGATATCGGACATTTTTGGGTGGGGAGGAAATAATGAAAAGTAAAAAAACATGCTTAATCGTTGCATCTGTGATGATCCTTTTTTTCCTGGCAGCTTGTGTCGGCACGAATGAGAGCTTGAAGCAGGGGCAAGAACTGGCCATAGATAATCGCTGGGAAGAAGCGATTATCTATTTTCAAAAGGCTGTAAGCGAGGAGCCTGATAATCAGGAATTTAAAAATGAACTGACCCGGGCCAAACAGGAGGCCGCCAAGGCCCGTCTATTTAAGGCCAAACAGTCCTACGCATCGGCCGGACAAAACTTTATGGCGCTGGAACGTTTGTCCAAAGAAGCTGATGCGATCCTGGCCATGGACCCCACTAATCCGGAAATAAAATCTTTTCACGCCACGGTAAACGGGCAAACCAACAGCTTGAGAACCTCTTTAAAAAACCTTTACCAGCAGGCGGAATCGGATATGCAGAAGGAAGACTGGCTGGCGGCCATCAGCAAGCTCAGGCAGGTGAATGCCATTTTCCCCAATTACGAAGACACGGGCAACAGACTCAGACGGTCTCTGTCCGAAGGGACCCGGGTGCTTTATCAGCAGGGGACCAAATACGGCAAACAGGAGGACTGGAAAGCCGCTGCGGAGAGTTTCAAGGCGATCATGGATGTCAACCCGAAATACCTGGATGTTTCGAGGCAATATCAGGACGCGCTGAAAAAAGACAGTCCTGTTTACTATGCCGCGGAAGCGGCCAAAGCCGAGAATGCCGGCAAACTGGACCGGGCAGTCTTGATGTATGAGAAAGCCATGGAGTATCCCCAGGCGGATCCCGGATTGAAAAACAAACTGGAAGCTTTAAAAGCGAAAGCGAGCCAGATTTATCTTGATGAATCCGTCGAACTCTTCAAACAGGACAGACTTTACGGTTCCTTTAAAAAACTCGATTTAGCCGGAAA
>DNYQ01000266.1 GCA_003506745.1 Syntrophaceae bacterium | reverse complement strand
AACGCCGGGAGATAAAATCCCCCGCCGATCCTACTTTGGCATACCAAGACGCGCTTTCCGGCGCGAAACCGTCCGCGGCCCATTCGCCAATGGCTGAGGCTTTCGATCCACACAAACAGGCAAAACCCGTTTCAAAAGACACCGCAGACCAGCCGCTTCAGGAAGCACGGCGTTTGGCCGATGGGGGCGATATGGACGGCGCCCTGCATCTCTGCCACGACTACACGAGCAGGGTGGGACCGGTTGCCGAAGCCTACTGCCTCATGGGAATCATTCACATGTCCAAACACGACATGAATCGCGCTGAGGATTATTTTTTGAAGGCCCTCTACCTCGATCCCGGCCACTACGAAAGTCTCGTCCATATCAGCCTGATCTATGGGCAGAAGGGAAACGAACGGAAAGCCGCCCTTTACCGGGAGCGCGCCAAACGAGGAGCGGACATTCTTGGAAAAACTTTGGAAAAAAAGCAGAATGGCAGCCTATTAAAAGCGGATGACATCACCGGGATAAGAACGAATGGATAAATCGATAAAAAAAGTTTCCGGATACTGCTGGAAGGAGAAGGGAATTTACGGCGATGGTTCCTGTCGGGAGCTGGCGCATCTGATCCACTGCCGCCGCTGCCCGGTTTATGCCACGGCGGGAAGACAGCATCTGGACCGGGACCTGCCTTCGGGATATCTTGAGCAGCGGGCTTCCGTCATGGCTCTGCCCAAAGAAATGGCCAGACTGGGAACCCTGTCCGTCATGGTTTTCCGCGTGTCCGGAGAGTGTTTTGCCGTCAAGACTATTTTTTTTCAGGAAGCCGCGGAGCCGTCGCCGGTCCATACGCTGCCGTTGAAGATCAACCGTGTCTTTCGGGGAATCGCCAATATCAACGGTGAGCTTTTGCTGTGCCTTTCTCTCGCCGATCTTCTGGAGTTAACAAGGGAGGCCGAGCAGCATGAGCCGCCCGTCGTCTATGAACGAATGCTGGTGGTCGGGCGCGAAGGACAGCGCTTCGTTTTTCCCGTCGAACAAATTCTGGGGGTCCATCGGGTCGCCTCGGAGGATCTCGGGGAAGTCCCCGCCACCCTGTCGCGAAGCGCGAGATCGCTGACCCGGGGAATTTTTCTCCAGGGCGGCCGTCCTGTAGGGCTTCTGGATGAAGAACGGCTCTTCCCCGCCATGACAAGGAGTCTCAACGCATGACCGCATCAGCCGCGACACCTCCCATCGATTCCCTCATGCTGGATCTGTTCCGCGTGGAATTGGAGAACAACACCCGGACGCTGGAATCCGGACTGGTTACGGCGGAACGCGATCAAACGCCGGACCGGATTGAGCCGCTCATGCGGGCCGCCCACTCCATCAAGGGAGCCGCACGGATTGTGGGCCTCAACACAGCGGTTACGCTTGCTCACGCTATGGAGGACGTCCTGTCGGCCGCCCAGCACGGGAAACGGCCCCTGACGTCCGGTGCGGTTGACCGGCTTTTAAAGGGCAACGATT
The DNA here is from genome assembly GCA_003506745.1 of Syntrophaceae bacterium. Lineage (GTDB taxonomy): Bacteria > Desulfobacterota > Syntrophia > Syntrophales > Smithellaceae > UBA8904. The sequence goes on along the minus strand of DNYQ01000266.1, from coordinate 1,498 downwards.
TTTTTGCCTCGCTTGCCCGCCTGGACATCCATGACCTGCCTGCCGCCCTGGAAAAAGGAACCGATGAAATTTCAACGATGGCGGGTGACCTGAGAAGTTTCCTCTCGTCGCCGCAGGAAACCGCAAAACAGGCGCCTTCGGCCGCAGAACCTGTCGTGGAACGGACGCCGGCAACACCCGCCGCTGCTGATGCGCAGCCGGAAAACAAGCCTGCAGCGAAGGAAGCCCTTGCGCCGGTTCAGCCGTCACCGGATGCGTCTTCCCCCGTAAACACCTGCGAAAGCCCGCAAACGGCTCCGCCGGCCGTTCGCTCCCGCCGGACGCAGGATAAGTCGGAAGGCGGCCTGGTCCGCGTCCGGGCCGAGAACATGAATCGCCTGATGGCTCTGGCCGGGGAATGTCTTGTTCAAGCCCAGTCCGTCAAAACAGTTTATCAAAGCCTTCTTGTTCTGAAAAAGGAAATCTCTGAGCTGGAAAACCCCGTGCGCAACGCCATTGAATTACGGGATGAAAAAGAAGATGGCGCGGAAAATCTTCAGCAAGCCCTGTCCGGCGTTGTTTCCACCCAGGAAACGGTCGCCCGGGAAATTGTCCGGTTCGAGCGCTTTTCCCGCCGCCTGGAACACCTGGCCCATCGCCTGTATAACGAAGTCATCTCGAGCCGCATGGTGCCTTTTTCTGACGGCCTTCATGGTTTTTCCCGGATGGTCCGCGACCTGGCCCGGGAAACGGGAAAACAGATCCGCTTCGAGATTGCCGGGGCCGCCACACCCGTTGATCGGGACATTCTGGAGCGGCTGGAAGCCCCCCTGTCACACCTGATCCGCAACGCCATCGACCACGGCATGGAAACGCCTGACGAGCGCAAAGCCGCGGGCAAACCGGCTGAAGGGACCCTTGTTCTGGAAGCACGGCACGTCGCGGGCATGTTGAATATCTCGCTTACGGATGACGGCCGGGGCATCAACCCGGAAGACTTGCGCGGCAAAGTGATTGAAAAAGGATATGTGACGCCGGATATAGCCGGAAACTTAAGCCGCGCCGAGCTGTTTGAGTTTCTGTTTCTGCCGGGATTCTCGACCGCCCGGACGGTGACGGAGATTTCCGGCCGGGGCGTCGGTCTGGATGTCGTGTTCAATATGGCGCATGAGGTGGGCGGCGCCGTGCGCGTTGACGCCGATGCCGGCCGGGGCGCCCGCTTCCATCTTCAGTTGCCGTTGACCCTTTCAGTCCTGCGGACCCTCTTGCTTTCGATTGCCGATGAGCCTTATGCCCTGCCCTTATCGCGCATCGATCGGGTTTTATCGCTTGCCCCCGCCGATATCCGGGAGATTGAAGACCGCCCTTACTGCACGCTGGACGGCGAGCATGTGGGCATTCTCGATGCGCGTCAGCTTTTCGGGCTGCCGCAGGCCCCCGCCCCGGCGGAGTGTTTTTCCGTCGTCATCATCAGCGACCGTTTGAACCGCTACGGCCTGGTGGTTGATCACGTCATCGG
>DNYQ01000233.1 GCA_003506745.1 Syntrophaceae bacterium | reverse complement strand
TGAAACCGACTATGAGACACAATAAACGGACGCCCTACTGCCACTTGCCCCGCCGCAAACAGCGCGACAGCTTTGTCCGGCTGCGGCAAAAGATACGCAACAATATTGCGTGCGACGGCGGGCAATTTTTCAGCCGCCACATCCTTGACGAACCGGGCCGCCCCGCCATTTATAATCAATGGGCCGATGTCTATTTTTTGGGTGGCGACGGGTTGACCATCTGGAACGTATGCCTTGTCACTGCCGCCAGCGCATTTTGGGAAACCGTCGAGGATCTGGCGCATAGCCGCGCCTGGGACATGCTCACCCCGGAAGAGCGCAATGCGGAATCAGAAATGAAATTTGAACCCATCTGGTCAAACGGCCAACGGATGTATCGGATGCTGGAAAGGCCGGTCATTACCTATGATAAATTCGGCGGCCTGACCTTTCGCGACTATCTGGAAAAAATTACCGGAGAAATCATTCAAAACGAACCGCCGGACATCTTTGAATCGTTTACCCAGGACCGCTCTTATCGCTATGGCATCGGCCTGGATATGGTCATCCATGATCCTGAAATCAATAGACATTCCATAGAAGAAGCCATCCGCCGTTTCCGCGCCATCGGCGAAAAAGACTGGCGGGCGGAGAAGCCCGTGCCAAGAAACGAATTGCCGCAGGAAAGCTTAAAGGCGGCGTTTAGGAAGATTGAAATGGACGGATGCGATAATACAATTATCAAATAAAACAAACGAGGCGCAACGTGACGAAGGAAGAAGGAAAAGAAAAGGTCAAAGGTTTGATCGAGCTGTTTAAAGGGTCATATGCTGAAAAAACCGCCAGCGAAAAACGGGCTTACAATGAAGCAACCGTGCGCGAGAAGTTTCTCAATCCTTTTTTTGACGCTCTTGGCTGGGCAATGGCCAGTAATGATGTTGAGGTTGAATATTCCCAGGTGCGTGAGGACGACGGCAGTAAGGGCAAGGCCGATTATCGTTTTAACTTGGGCGCTGGCAAAGAATTTTATGTGGAAGCTAAAAAACCTTCTGAAAATCTCGCGGCGCAATGCAAACATGCGATTCAGGCCCGCAGGTACGCTTACAGCGCCAATCATACCGTTACTATTTTGACCGATTTCGAAGAATTCCAAGTCTATCTCGGTCGCGGCAAGGCCCCTAAAGACGAAGATCAAATCAATACCGCAATGGTTTCGTCACTGTCATGCCAATATACGGATTACCTTGACCGCTGGGATGACATTTGGCGTTATTTTTCCCGTGAAAGCGTACTTGCGGGAAGCCTTGAAAACGTACCTGGGGTAAAAAAGGGCGCAAAAGGCGATGTTACTGTTGACGCGCTATTTTTAGCCGATATTGAAAAGTGGCGTCAAGCCCTCGCTGAAAATATATATATCAATAACGCCGATCTTACTCCCCGCCTGCTTAATGAATTGGTACAAAAGACCATCGATCGGATAATTTTTCTGCGTATATGCGAAGACCGGGATATTGAAAGCTATGGCAGGATTTTAAAGCTGAAAAGCAAACCTAATATTTACAAAGGGTTGCTTGCTCTTTTCCGCCAGGCGGATGAACGATACAATTCGGGCCTTTTCCACTTTAAAAAAGAAAGTGACAGAGAAGACTTTGACGACATTTCTTGTAAAATTATCATTGAAGATGAACCCTTGATAAAAATTATTGACCGGCTTTACTGGCCGGGAGGCCCTTACGCTTTTGCCGTCATGCCCGCCGATATTTTGGGGCAGGTTTATGAACGATTTTTGGGCAAGGTGATTGAAATCGGCGAGCGTGGCCTGACCGTAGAGGAAAAGCCGGAAGTCAAAAAAGCGGGCGGGGTATTTTACACGCCGGAATATATTGTCGATTATATTGTAAAAAACACAGTTGGCCGGTTGCTGGAAGGCAAAAAGCCGGATACCGCCGCGAAAATCAAAATTCTTGATCCGGCTTGCGGTTCCGGCGCGTTCCTCATTAACGCTTATCAATGCCTGCTGGACTGGCATCTGGATTGGCACAAGGCCAACAATCCCGAAAAATATACAGGCAAGAACAAACCGCTGATTAAGGATGACCATGACAATTATCGGCTTTCGCTGGCGGAGCGCAAGAAAATACTCCTCAACAACATCCACGGCGTCGATATTGACAGCCAGGCCGTGGAAGTGGCGCGTTTGTCGCTGCTTCTGAAATGCCTGGAAGGACAGAACAGACACAGCCTGCAAACGGAGCTTTTTCACGAAAGACTTCTGCCCGACCTTGACGGCAACGTCAAATGTGGAAATAGTTTGATAGGGCGGGATTTTTACGATGATCAGCAAGGCTCGTTATTTGATATGGAGCAAAAGCTAAAGATCAACGCCTTTGACTGGAATACTGAATTTAAGGCGATTATGGCTGATAGCGGATTTGATGCGGTTATAGGAAACCCCCCGTATGTTGGCGGATCCGTTTTTGAAGAACAGTACAGAAGTTATATTGAAAGTAAGTATTGTTCATATGAGTATCAGTTAAATATGTTTTCGATATTCATCGAAAAAGGAATCAACCTTTTAAAGCAAGATGGACGTATCTCATATATTACCCCTGCTGTATTTCTTGCGCAGCATTATTTTAAAAATATTCGAGATCTGATACTTAAGAACAACATAGATTACATATTGCTTTTAAATTATAAAGTTTTTGAAAGTGCCGACACGGGTGATACGTGTGTTTTTCAGATATCTAAAAACTTTACAAAAGATCATAAAGTGCGCCATGCAACGATTAGAAAAATGGAAGATTTTGCTGATATCGATTTTAAGATCAAATCGCAATCTGAATTTGTAGCAAATATTAGAAGTGAATTTAATGTAACTTTGGATAAGAATTTTGTAGAAAAGATTTCAATATCTACTGTTAAGTTGAAGGAAATAGCTGAAATAATAATGGGGATAAAACCTTATCAAAAAGGCAAAGGTGTACCGAAGCAAACGGAATCTACTGTTACAGAACGAATTTTTGATAGCAAGACGAAATCATCAGAAATATTTAAACAATATTTGATTGGCAAAGATATCGACAGATATACAACTAAGCCAATTGAAGAAAGGTTTATAAAGTATGGAAAATGGTTAGCTGAACCAAGGGTTACAGCTCCATTTGACAGAACCAAAATAATTCTTAGGCAAACCTCAGATAAAATCAGAGCTACTTTAGATGAAGACAGGTATTGCAACTTAAACAACATTTACAACATAGAATTGAAAAACGGTCTTGATCATAAATTTCTTCTTGGGATTTTGAATTCAAAACTGTTTATTTTTGTCTACCAATCAATAGTACCTGAGAAAGGGAGAGTTTTTGCAGAAGTAAAGAAAGTAAATTTAGGACAACTCCCCATTCGTACTATCGCCCTTGAAAACCCCGCCGAAAAGCAGAAGCACGACGACATGGTTGCACTCGTTGATGCTATGCTGAAATATCACAAAGCCTTGCAACAGACCGGACTGGATAGCCAAAGTAAAAAGATAATTCAGGATGATATTGCCAGCACCGAATGCAAGATTGACTCCCTGGTTTACGAACTTTACGGCCTGACACCGGAAGAGCAGCGGTTAGTCGAAGGTAAATTATAATTCATCGCCTTTTGAAAGGATTTACAGGTTATGTCAGTCCCCGAAGTCATTATCAACCTCTGGGATTACGCTGATGAAGAACAGCAAATCATTGTTTCCCTTGCCGGGCGTGCCTACATCGTCCAAGGAACCGACGAAGAAAAAACCGCCTTGCTGCAAAAACTGGCCGTCACGGATTTCGTCATGACGGCCCTCTATCAGGATGACTACGGCGAAATTCATGTGCTCGGCGCATAATTCATTAACATTCCGGCGCCAGATTGAACCAGCATAGACGAAACCAGCATAAATTACTTGCATTTACTTATAATTTAACTTATAAAATAGCTATGTATGAAATTGACTGGAAAAATAAAGCGGCAAAACAGCTTGCCAAAATCGGTGATAAAGATACGCGGGATGAAATATTCAATACGGCTGAAACCTTGTGTTATTACCCGGATGTCAGGCATATCAAGAAACTGACCAAACACAAATATCCATACCGGTTGAAAGTCGGACGCTACCGTGTATTTTTTGAAGTCTCGAACACGGTTAAGATTATCCACATAGAGGAGGTAAAAAAACGAGATGATAGAACTTACTAAAATACAAACAATTTATCAAAGTGGTGTGCCTGCATTTGTGGTGTTGCCGTTCGCTGATTTTGCCCGCGAACATCCCAAAGAAGCCGCGATAATTACACCAAAAAAGCCGCGCATTCCTGATGGAGACTATATTCCTCATGCAGTCGTCGGCTTGCATATCAAGGAAGGGATGACGCTTTTGCGGGCATGGCGCGAATATCTTGGCCTGACACAAGCGGACGTCGCCGAAAAAGCCGGGATAACACAAGCTGCGCTATCCCAGATGGAAAGCGGCGAAAACAAGCTTCGCAAGGCAACCAAAGCAAAGCTTGCGGATGCCTTGGGAATATCCGTGGATCAGATATAGAAAAGCCCATTGAACAAGAAAGGATTGTCATGTTCCGGGAAGACGAAAAAGACATTTTCGCGCCGTTTGACATGGCCATAAAATCAAAAAAGCCTGTTCATTCCAGGGAGTTTTTGGCGATTCTGGAACAGGCTTCCGTGGATACGGCAATCAAGGCGATTACTCACGCCAGGCCGCTCCTGGTCTTCTGGGTAACGCCGGAAGGTGAAGTTTTGGACGCGGGGAACGAGCATTTTGCCAATCCGCCCAAAGGGGACAAAACGGTATTATCCAGCCCCACGCACAAGGGCCATCTGCGCGGAAGGGCGGCGCTGATCGGAGATGTTGTCTATGTTGTCGTTTACGGCGATCACAAAACACACGCCCTCTCGTTGCGCCAAATCCGCCTTCTGCAAAGCGCCCGTTCCAAAATCCTTTCCAAATTGCAAATCAAAGGGCTTTCCCGCCAGCTATTGTCGTCCGTCATGTTTATTCAGGAAGACGGGCAGGATGTTGATTTTTAAGTTGCGGCAGGGTTTCCTATTTTGTAACAAACTGTTGAAAAAAAATATTTTGGTACTTCAACGACAATAGTTGTGGCGACAGACGACTTTTTACGGTTAATCAAATCTAATTTTAAAAGCGTTATCCGGTGAACCGGGCCTTAAGGTTACAGCGCCGGCCTACGCATTCCAGGACTTCGATTATCGTCATGAAATGGGAGCGGATAACGCTCGTATTCTAGCATTTCCTTTGCGGAGGTCAAACACAAAAAACAAAGAAGGCCATAAAAACGAAAAAAATAATTTCTAACGACAGGCAATTGACGTATTGCCCTTGTTTTGTATTGCCATCGACTTTATAATTGCGACAAATAGCCCGTTGTGTATTGGGCACAAATACAAATAAGGAGAATCACACATGTCTTGTAAAGGTAAAACAACCAGGAGCAGCAGCAAGTGCGGTAAAATCGTTTATCAGTGCAAATATTGTAGAAGTGTGGGATGTGACCGCAGTAAACATGACGAATGCAGTAATCAAAACTTTTACAACGGCACATGCAAAAAGTGCGGCAAGGCCGGAGCAAAAGGCAAACATTTATAAAACATCAGGGTGCGAAATTATGAAAGACCGCGTCTGGAAAATCGGCGATGCGGTGCGCTGCATCGAAACGGCATCTGATAATTACGGTGGCATGAACGGAATTATTGCCGATTGGGGTTATAATAACACCATCGGAGTCCGTTTTCCAAATGGCGACCATGATAGTTTTTTTGATGATGAGTTTGTGCCGGCACACGGTTGTCTGCGTCTGACGGCGCTTTGGCAGCCGAACGGGCCATCCGTCGGCAAAAAATTCCGGCGGGCCATTTTGGGGGCTTTTCCCAATATTCCTGTCGCCGGTTTGTTTCTGGATGTAGTGAAACCCGCAGAGCGTTGGCCTTATCTATTTTGTTACTTGCTTGAACCAGCGCCGGCTTATCGTGTTGAGTATTCTTATCCTGTTGCAATTTTTGATCGGCACGGCGTTTTTCGCGGCGCTCACGATGATTGCCAAACCAATTGTTTTCGGGGAAGAGAAGAGCAAAACTGTCAATTTAAGCGCGGCGATATTGTCCAATTTGGCGACTATAAACTCACTCTCGGTGTTGTGGCGGCGCTTCCACCTGATCCTGTTTTTATAGAAAAAATTTATGGCCCAAACGGCGCTGGAGATGCCTGCGATGATTCCTATTTAATTCTATACGGCAAAAAAGAAACGGAACATAATCATCTCCACGAATCTTGCCTTTTTGCTCCGGATGCGGATATACCCCCGGCCATCACGGCGTTGAGCAAGGCGGTTTTATCGGATGCGTGAAAGTTCTTGATAAAATAACTTCTGCAAATTGCATAAGGCGCGTTGTGTGACTTTCAAGAATGTTGCCGCAATTGATTCAAAAAGCGGCGGCGCGAAAGATTTGGATGATTTAAAGATACCGCCGGGAAACAGGCTTGAAGCATTGACAGGCAACAGGAAAGGGCAGCACAGCCTCCGCATCAATGATCAATGATGGCGAGTTTGTTTTGAATGGCAGGACGGCTGCGCAAACAATGTCGAAATTGTCGATTATCATTAAGGAGGGAACAATATGGGGAAAAGAGATTTTCCGCCGATTCATCCCGGTGAAATATTACTGGAAGAATTCCTGAAACCAATGGGGATCAGCCAGTATCGATTGGCGGCAAGCATTCATGTTCCCGCCCGCCGGATTAACGAAGCTGTGTTGGAAAAACGAGGGATAACAGCCGATACGGCCTTGAGGTTATCGCGCTTTTTTGGTAATTCCGCCGAATTCTGGATGAATTTACAGTTGCGGTATGAATTGGAATCGGAACGTGAATTATCGGCAACTATTATTACGCAAGAAATACAGCCTTATGCGGCATAGTTGAGGGATAAGGACAAAAAAGATACTGGCGAGCTTAGAAAAAGGCTTGAAAGTTATGAAAACAGGCAAGGACATATTAAGTTTTCCAGAAAGGCAAACTTGACATTCTTGCAGATTTACAATAAGAATATCTCAAAATTAACGACAGGTTAAGAGCAGACATGGAGCAAATTATCAATATTCACATCAAGAAACTGCCCGAAGGTGTATATCTGGCTACATCAAAAGATGCGCCGGGTTTGGTTGCCCAGGGACGAACCGTTACTGAAACACTGGAAATTGCCCGCGACGTTGCTAAAAAGTTAATGGAAGCAAAAATCCAACGGCAAAGCAAAGTCAAATCCTTCAAAATTAAAAATTCTTTCGACTATCCCATGATTGTGAGCGCATAAAGTGGGCCGATTATCCGGTTTCCGTTATCGTGAAATAGTAAAGCGTCTCAAGCTCTTTGGCTTTGCTTTTGATCGCCACGCCGCTGGAAGCCATGAAGTCTGGTACAATCCATCCAGTAACCTGTACACGACTATTCCAAATCATGCCGGCGACATGCCGGAGGGCACATTAAGGGCAATTCTCAAGCAGGCCCACATTGCACCCAATGAATTTTTAAAAAAGAAATAANNGGACGAAAATGGGAAATTCTTGAACCGTCGGGATGATAGGATACGCTGATCGGCGCTTCGAGAATCGGAATGCCTTTTCGTTTGGCCTGCACCAGAATTTCCACTTCGAACTGAAAACGCCGCGCCCGCACGGGAAGGCTCATGGCTTCGGGAAGCGGATAAATTCTCATGCCGCTTTGGGTGTCCGAAAGTTTCGGCCCGCCGGACAGCCGGACCCAGAAATTGGAAAACTTCCGGCCGAAGCGGCTGGTCCAGGGAATGTGGGCGTCACGGATGGAATCCATGCCTTTGCGCGCCCCGACAACCAAAGGCCGTTTTTTCAGCGGAATGGCTTCAATTAAATTCAAGGCGTCTTCGGGATCGTGCTGGCCGTCCGCATCAATCGTGATCGCGAAGTCGGCCACATGGGAGGCGGCCATGAAACCGGTCATGATCGCCGCGCCCTTGCCTTCGTTTTTCTCATGACGCAAGACATGAATGTCCTTGATTTCCGCCAAACGCTTGGGGGTTTCATCCGTCGAGCCGTCATCCACGACAAAAACGGGATAATTCATGGCCCTGGCCTGTTTTACCACCTGCGCCACCGTTGCCGCATGGTTGTAAACCGGAATAATAAAGGCAAATCGGCCTTTTAAACGTCCTGTTGCCCGTTGCTTGCTACTCATCACTCACCACTCACCACTCACCACTCATTGCTCATCACTCATTGCTCGTTGCTCGTTGCTCGTTGCTCGTCGCTCGTCACTTTCAGAAAAGCCACCCCCCAGGTCCCCGGCCCCATATGCGCGCCGGAGGTCAACGAAAGCGGCTGCAGACGAACGTCCGCCCGAGGATAAAGCCTGCGCACCTTTTCCCGAAAAGCGGACACCTGTTCCACATTGTCGGAATATTCAAGCATAATCAGCGCGCGGGACTCTTTGTGAAGCGCCGCCGCCAGTTTCGAAAGCGCCATTTTGATCTGATCCCGGCGGTTTCTGACGACGCCCACTTTTTTAGCGCCTTCCGGCTGCGGCGAAACAACCGGTTTCATTTTCAGCATATCGCCGAAAAAAGCGCTGGTTTTGGACAGCCGGCCGCCCGCGGCAAGATACTGCAACTTATCCAGAAAAACATACTCTTCGCATGTCTTTACCGCATTTTCCGCAAAGGCGAATGTTTTCTCCATGTCGTTCGTCTGCGCAAGATACTGCAGCGCCGCCAGAACAATCACACCCAGCCTGCCGGACGCCGCGCCGGTATCCACCACCTGAAAGCGGTTTTCGGGATCATGCTCTTTTTTCCAATCGAGGGCTACTTGATAATTGCCCGTAAAGACGGAGCCGACGCATAAATACAAAACCTTTTCAAAACGCGCCATCACACTTGCGTAAAACTGATGTCTTTCAAAAACGGAGGCCTGTGACGTGGAAACCTTCATCCCCGCCCTCATGGCCTTATAAAGGTCATCGGGATGACAATAGGTCTCGGGCAGCGATTTCTCCCCGACGTTAAGATAACTGTTTAAAAGCGTAAAACCGTATTTTTTTGCATCGTCGCGCGTAAGCGACCCGGCGGCATCCGTCATGATATGCAGCGCGGAAGCGGCGGGGGCTTTGGAAAATTGCTCGATCTGGGCTGCAAGGTTATCATCTTCCCAGTTCAACACGGGACCCAGCGCGCTCATCCGGGATTTGATCTTCTCCTTGTCGTCCGTATGCAGGTGGATCTTGTAAAGATCGCCTTCATGAATAATGACGGCGCTTTCCTGCGAACCTGCGATTTTCACCAGGTCTTCTGAAGAGGTGTCGGCTTTCACCACAAAATCCACACAATAACCGGATTCCAGCGTTTCCTTAAAGGTGGATGAAATCGTCAGGCAACCCGGGAAAACCTCCGTGACCGGACGATAAGAATTAGTATGGCCGTAAAGCGTTTGGAAAAATCCCTCGAAAAAAATATACATACCCAGGGCGCCTGAATCCACAACACCGGCGTCCCTTAATTTCGGCAGTGCCTCCCGCGTGTCGCGCACCGCCTTCTCAAGCTGCGACATGATCCGATCCGTACTTTTTGGATCAGACGTAAAACCCTGTATGCTGAGAATTTCTTCCAGCGCGTCAAAAACGGAAAGCATGGTTCCCGCCCGCGGATCACTGACCGCCTTCCATGCTCTGTCCTTTCCCTCCCGCACGGCCTTTTTCAGATTCAGGAAGGACTCTGTATAGAAAGCCGAGAAGAACTGTGACGCGATATTACCGGAATTGCCGCGCGCAGCCATCAACAGTTGACGGACGACTTTATCTCCTTCGCCATTGGCAAAACGAAGGGGGGACAAACTGATGGAAAGATTCCGACCCGTGTCGCCGTCGGCCACGGGATACACGTTAATCGCATCCAGCAAATCCGCCCAGGCGGCCACGCGCTCCACCCCCGTCACAAAGGATTTTTTCAAAAGGTCTTCCATTTTAGAATCCTAACAAATTCCGGATATCCTGCGGGATACTGAACAGTGTTTCCATTTCCGGCGCTTTCACGGCAACCTGTTCGGTGCGCCCGCGCGCACAGACGCTTCCGTCGGCGGCCCTGCGAATTTCAAAATCCACGACCAGTTTGATGTTGGCGTCGGCCAACGTCGCTTTCACAATGATTTCATCGCGGTGTTTGAGCGGAAAGATATGTTTGGTCGATGTCCGGATGATGGGAAAAATAATTTTCTCCCGGTCATAATACGCGTAAAGATCGACGCCGTAATGTTCGAAAAGCGCCGCGCGGGCAATCTCGAAATAGTTGAGATAATTGCCGTGCCAGACGATCTGCATGGGGTCCAGATCGAAAAACGGCACGCTGATTTTCACTTCGAAACTTTTTTTGTCGGCGCTCATAGCTTTCCCTGAAAAAAATCGGTGTAGCGGATGACCACGCACATCCGTTCAATATCTTCATCCAGTGGCCGGTCTTCAATCACGGGATCGCTGACCTGCCGGATATTCCGCAGAGCCTGGGCCAAAAGCGGCCGGACTTTGACATTGGCGCGGATATCGCAGGCCTGCGCCGCCGCCAGCAGATGAATGGAAACCACCCGTTCGGTAAGCGTGCAGACGCGTTCGGCGTCGCGGGCGGCGATCGTTCCCATGCTGACCTTGTCCTGATTATGCGATTCCGTCGATCGCGAAAAAGACGCGGCGGGCATCGTGGCCTTGAGCGCTTCCGCGGCCAGCGCCGAAGACGCAATCGACATGGCCTTGAAGCCGTGATGCAGCCCCTCCCGTCCCCCGTTTTGTCGCACGAGATCGCCCGGCAGGCCGCGATTCAGATTGGGATTGACCAGCAGCATGATCTGGCGGTCGCACATGTCGGCGGCGGAAGCCAGCGCGGTCTTGAGGCCGTCCATGGCAAAGGCGATGTGGCCGCCGTAGAAATTGCCGCCCATCAAAACCTGCCCCGTGGCGGGATCGAATATCGGGTTGTCGTTGGAAGAGTTGGCTTCAATTTCCACCCATTTTTTAATCCAGAAAAGCGCGTCAACCAACACGCCCAGCACCTGGGGCGCACATCGAAGCGAATAGGGGTCCTGCAGGGTCTCCAGCGCGTCGTCCTCCAGTTGACGGGCGGACGCTTTTGAAAGCAGCAGATGGGCGATCTTTTTGGCGACAGCGGCCTGGCCGGGAAACGGCTTCGCCTCCGAAATCACCGGATGGTAATGATGGGCGTTGCCCTTCATCGCATGCACGCTGAGCGCGGTGGCGAAAACGGCGGCATCCAGAATTCTTTCGGCTCTCTCGATATCCATGACGGCAATCCCCGTCATGGTCGTTGTTCCATTGACCATGGAAAGGGGTTCTTTCGGCAGATACCGGTAAGGTTTTAATCCGGCTTTTTTCATGGCTCTGGCAGCCGGCAGGATGTCACCATCGTAAAACACGTCACGCCGGCCGGCCAGCGCCGCGCCGATATAGGACATCGGCGTCAGATCTCCGGAAGCACCGACGGAGCCCTCGCACGGGACCACCGGCGTAATGCCCGCATTCAGAAAATCCGCCATTTGCTGCAGCAGACCGACCGACACGCCGGAGTATCCGCGCGCCAGGCAGATGATCCTTGTAAGCATCGCGGCACGTGTTTCTTCAATGCCGATGGGATCGCCGGTGCCGCAGCCGTGAAACCGCAAAATATTAACGCCGTTTTTCAGGGCAACCTTCATACTGATCCGGTTGCCGCAGGATTTACCGTATCCCGTATTGACACCGTATATCGCAACACCTTTCCGCATCCCGTCCATCAGCGCTTTTTGTGTCTGGCCCATCCGTTTGACAAATTCTTTTGACTTGCTGATCACCACCGGCATTCCGTCTCTGGCGACGGCAATGATTTCCTCAAAACTGACATGGCTGCCGTCAATAACCAGGGCGGCCTTTCTGCCAATTTTTTTCATCGTTTTTTCGTCTCCTTTCGCCGGGACAAGGCGCTAGGCGCGAACGCGCGGTTTGTAAGTGCCGTCCGCCCTTTCCTTATCCATGACTTGTTTAAGCATTTTGAACATTTTGTAATTGGCGGGTTCTTCTTCATAGAACCGGTCCCAGCAGTAGTAATACATTTCCTGAAGCTTCTCGGGCGTCATCATTTTGGGCCGAAAAACCACCTTGCCGCAGGTGTAGTCGTTCCAGTCGTAGGAATAAATCCGGCCTTCTTTCTCCAGATCGTCGAAGGTGCGCGTATGCACAAACGGCGTCAGAATCGTGAATTCCGCCATATCCAGTTCGATTTCCAGGAGGAAGTCCATCCAGCGTTTAATGTAATCTTCCGTGTGGTAATCCAGGCCCAGCAAAATGCTGCCTTCCACGGCGATACCGTGATCATGATAGCGCTTGATCCGGTTGCGAATGTAGTCGGAAGAGTCAAAAATGGTCTGATACACAAACCACGCACCCGCCTGCGCCGCCAGGTCCAGCACCTGATCGTCGTCTTCAATCGGATGGCAGCACCATTTTTTCTTGATCGGGATCATTTCCCGAAAGAGCTCCATTTCCCAATCCCTGTCCTGCGCAAGCGAGTTGTCCACGATGAACAGGCGGTTGTTATCGATGGATGCCATTTCCTCGATTACCTTGTCATAGGGGCGGGGGCGGAAGCTCCGGCCGCCCAGAAAGCGCACCGCGCATGGATAGCAGTTGAAGCGGCAGCCGCGGGAGGCATGCACCAGATCGACCATCTGCACGCCCCGGTAATTATACAGGCCGCGGTTCAAGATGCTGCGCCTGGCCGTTCCCACGCTCTCAATCGGCGGAAAATTCTGCATATAGTTATAGACTTTCTGCAGGCTGCCCTTCTCAAAATCGGCAAAGACCTGTTCCATCCGGCCTTCGGCCTCTCCCAGAAAGACGCTGTCGGCATGTTGGCCGCATTCTTCCGCGTGCAGCATCACGGCAATTCCGCCGCAGATCACCTTGATCCCGCTGGCGCGGAAGGCGTCGGCGATTGCCCAGCCGCGCTTCACCTGCGCGGTCAGCATCATCGAGACACCGACAAAATCGGCATCCGCGCCAAAATCGACCGGATCAACGTTTTCATCGACAAACGTCACTTCCACATCGGGAGGCAAAGCGGCAGCCATCACCACCGGCCCGTGCGGCGGCAGGATAAACTGCGTCTGGCGATCCAGCTTTTCCCATTTCGGATAAATCAGTAAAAATTTCATACGCCCTCTTTAAATTTCACAATGACTGAAAACCAAATACGCATACGTTCCGCCAAAGGATATACCGGCCAGAACCGCATGCTTCAAGGCCGTTTCCCGCTTTTCGCCCGCCACAAAATTCAAAGGCATGGCCGGCAGGGTCAGTCCGACGGTTGGAGGCAGGCATCCTTTTTTCACAGATAACGCCAGAGCGCAAGCCCGAATCCCGCCGCCGGAAAAACTTTCGCCTACGGCGCCTTTAATGGATGTGACAAGCGGTCCGGACCCGCATAAGCTGAACAGTTCATGGTAAGCCAGGGCTTCCACATCATCCAGTATTTTGCCGCCGTCAGCCGCCGCCATCACCGCCGCAACATCCGGTGGCGCAATCCCGGCGTTATGCAGAGCCCGCCCCAACGTCCGTTTGATGCCTTCCGTATCCCGCGGCCAGGCCGTAGGCGGCGTGGACGACGAACCCAGACCCGCGCCGCTTATCTCGCAGTAAATCCCGGCGCCGCGCCTGCGGGCATACGCCAGAGACTCCAGGCAAAGGATGCCGCAGCCTTCCCCGGCCACATAACCATTGCGCGCCCTGTCAAAAGGACGGGCGCCTTCTTCGCCTTTGTCATCCGGCGACAGACCACGGAATCTCGATAGGGATTCATAATAAAATTTGGACAAAATATCCACGCCGCCCGCCAGCATCACGTCCGCCGCCCCGCGGCGGATTTCCGAAACCGCGTAAGCGATGGCGGTTTCCGCGGAAACCGCAAAGTGCGTAACGGTCGTGTTGACCCCGCGAAATCCCAGCTCAATGGACGCATGTCCCGCGGGCGCGTTCATCACCATGTTGGGAACCAGAATGGGATTTACAAAAGACGGCCCTTCCGCAAGCATGGTGCCTGCAAGCTGCACGGTAATATCCGTCGCACCGAACGCCGTCCCCAAAAGAATGCCGATCCGGTCACGATTTTCAGACGTTACGGCAAGGCCCGCATCCGAAAGCGCCAGACGCGCCGAAGCGCTCGTCAGAAGCGACAGTCTGTCCATGCGCCGGATATTTTTTACGGAAATAAAATCGCGCGGCGTGAAATCACGCACTTCCGCGGCAAGATGCGACCCGTTCGCATCGGGATCAAACGCCTGCACGGCGCCAATAGCGCAATCGCCTTTAAAAAGCCTTCGGCTGAATTCGTCTTGGCCCACGCCCAGCGGTGTGACCATCCCCAGGCCGGTCACTACAATGCGCCGGCTGTCCGGTAAATCAACCATGAACAGCCCCCCGCCCTTCATATCTGCCGAAAATAACCGTTGTGTTGTTTCCGCCGAAAGCGAAAGAATTGGAAAGAACCACACGCAGGTCGGCTTGCCGCGACCCCTCCGTCACATAATCCAGATCGCATTCGGAATCGCGCTCCCGCCAATGGATCGTCGGCGGGATAAATCCTTTTGTTAAAGCCAGCAGACTGGCGATCCCTTCCAGCGCGCCGGCCGCGCCAAGCGTGTGGGCGTGCATGGATTTGGTGGAGCTCACCGGAATGAAATAGGCTCGCTTGCCGAAAACCTCTTTGATGGCTTTCGTCTCGGCCACGTCATTAACCAGTGTTGCGGTGCCGTGGGCGTTGATGTAATCGACATCCCCCTCGGCCAATCCACTGTCTTTCAATGCGGCCTGCATGGAGCGCACGGCGCCCGACGCTTTTTCATCCGGCGCCGTCATATGAAATGAATCACAGGTGATGCCGTAGCCCAGAATCTCACCGTAAATTTTTGCCCCCCGGGCCAGCGCAGCCGTGAGCGGCTCGAGAACCAGAATGGCCGACGCCTCACCCAGGGAAAGTCCCGCGCGGCTTTTGTCGAAGGGCCGGCACACATTTTCATCAACGGATTTGAGGGCGTTGAAGGCGGCGTAGGTCAGCCGGCACATCGGTTCCACCCCTCCGGCAAGCATAATGTCGGCCTGACCGTCCAAAATCAAATCCCTGGCGTAACCCAACGCGGTGGCCCCCGCGGAACATGCCGTCATGAAAGTGGTTTTGGGGCCGGAAAGTCCGAAACTGGATGCGATCCGGTCCGCGGAAGATGCACAAAAGATAGTGGACAGCCGGGAAAATTTCGACCGTTTCATTCCTTTTCTTAGCAGATCCGCATAAAATCTTTCCGCCCCCAGAAGTCCGCCGGATCCGCCGCCGATGGCCACCCCCGTATTTTCCCTCAAGGTTTCCGGCAAAGGGTAAAGCCCGGCGTCGGTAAGCGCTTCCAGCGCCGCGGCCACAGCCAGCTGATCGGCACGCGACATCCTTTTAAGGGGAAATATTTCCGGAATCGACTGGCGGGGATTAAAATTTTTAATCTGACCGCCTTTGTGGGTTCGAAATTCAGCGGTATCAAACAGGTCGATTTCCGAAATACCGCAGACACCCTCCCTTAAGGCGCCGGCAAATTGACCGACGTTGCCGCCGAGAGCGTTTTTCGTTCCCATCCCCGTAATAACTATTCGCTTTTTACTATTCATCAATTTTTTTATCCCTGTTTTTCGTATAGCTTGTTTCCCGCTTTTAAAACTTAAATGGGGCAGACTGAAAAGTCAAACATATATTCGCCGGCAAAAAAAATTTGCTTTGACATCCACACGGGCCTCTCTTATGATCCTTCCCGAAAACACAGG